>JALVJP010000088.1:0-9464 GCA_027028225.1 Candidatus Parcubacteria bacterium | reverse complement strand
CCCCTATTCTTTTTCCTCACATTGTTTTCCTGTTTTTCTCTCTTCTCTCCTAACTTAGGAACTTCATTCTTATCATTTTTAGTTCGATTTTTCCTCCCCATCTCCTTCCTATTTTCCTTGTGTAAATCACTAGGAGAAAAACTCCGTTTCTCTACTTTTCTGAACGAAGTTTGATACCATGATTTAATCTGTTCCTCCACCTCTTCCCTCTTTTTTGAATACCAATAACGAGAATTTGCGATAACTTCGTTACGAAGCGACACAGGTGGTTTCGGAAGTGGAGGAAGTGTGGATGCGGAAAATGGACGAGACCCTACTCCGTCAATCATTAAACTGAGGTAGATTTGAAAACGTCCAAGGTTTACAATATCTTCCGCAGTAAACACAGATGCAAACTGTTTCTCAAGAATTTCAGCGTCAGATGCACCTACACGAAATGTAATTGTCGTCCCCACATTACCAAACACCGCTGCTGCAACCTCTTCTTCCATCTGATCAATATACTGATGAGCAACGGTAAGTCCAAGTTTATACTTTCGCGCTTCAGAGAGAATATCAGCGAAAGAGCGATTTGCGAAGTTCTGAAACTCGTCCACAAAGAGAAAAAATGACGGGGTAGATTTCATACGAGTTGGAGATATACTCGCACGACTCATCGCTGCAAGGGTGAGCTTTGTCACAAGCATCCCTCCGAGGAGGTTTGCATTCGACTCTCCAATTTGTCCTTTTGAGAGATTTACGAGAAAAATTTTTTTCTCATCCATTATCTCACGAATATTGAATGAACTCTCTTCCTGCCCAATAATGTTTCGTATGAGTGGGTTTGCGGTAAACTGCCCGATTTTGTTCTGAATTGCAGCACTCGCTTCTCTCGCGTAGCGTGGATCCCACTTATTAAACTCATCAACCCAAAATGCTTTCACTGAAGAGTCTGTAATTTTTTCAATGACCGCATCTCTATACTCTTTATCCGCGAGCATCCTATTCACCCCAAGGAGCGTTGCTCCAGGAAACTCGAGGAGTGCGAGGAGTGTATTTGAGAGAATATACTTCATTCGCTCAGAGAAAGTATCCGGCCAAATTTTCTCAAATGTTGCCATCAGACCTGATACAACAAGGTGGCGTTCGTCGGGATGAACTTTTTCGAGCACATTAAAAGATACTGGATACTTTGTATCAAAAGGAGCAAAGTAGAGAACATCATTTACTCTCTCACTCGGAATATAATCAAGAAGCGTTTCGATTGCAGAACCGTGAGGATCAATAAAACACATCCCTTCCCCATGGAGAATGTCCTGTGCCGCCATGTTCTCTAAGAGAGTCGATTTTCCCATTCCTGTCTTTCCGATGACATAGATGTGCTGAAGACGATCCTTGTTCTTAATTCCAAATTTTGTCTTTTTATTCCTATAATCAGTATACCCAATTGAAGTAATAAATTTATGAGAATTCATAAAATGAGTATAGCATATAAAAGAGTAACAAAAAAAATGTAACCATTTGACTGATTACATCCTCTCCTGCTCTCCGGGTAGGATTCGAACCTACGACCAATCGGTTAACAGCCGACTGCTCTACCACTGAGCTACCGGAGATTAGCAAAAGGAAATGTAGCATAGTTGAGAAAAAATACAATAGAAAAAAGTGGGTAATATTGTTAAAATAGAGAGTAATGGAGAAGAGATACATTCACATCGTAGTGCATCCGAAATCAAAGAGAGAAAAAATTCAGGAGAGAGAAAATGGTTACCTTGAAATCTATTGCAAAGAGCCTGCGGAGCGCGGACTCGCAAATGCGTGTGTGAAGAAACTCGTCGCACAACACTTTAATTTATCAGAAAAGACGGTACGAATTATTTCTGGGCAGAAAAAACCAAAAAAACTCATTGGAATTGTAATATAACTCTCTACTCCATACGTTTCCTCACTTGTTCAATTGGTTCGTGTTCTATTCTGTATAACTTTCTCTGTGAAAATTCTTCTCGAGCTAGAGGTATTTTCCTCCTCGTTGAAGATACTATTCTCTCGTGATGAGCAAATTTTCTCCTCTTTCGAAAAAGATAGATGAGTATAATGAAAATGGTAAGAACAAAGAGAAAGAGGAAAAAAGGGAGGATGGGTACGAAATGTGCTTTTACCCCTGTAGTATTAGTTAAGAGTTTTTGCGATTTTATATTTGTATTGTTATTATAGTATTTACGATATTTTGTATCATAGGAAGAATTTACTACCTCATTACTACCCACAGAAAGAACTCTCTTATTTTCTGAATCTTTTTCTTCCGTTAAAATTTTCCCATTCTCCTTTGGAATACTCGTTTCTTTTCTCTTATTACCTTCTTCATGTCCGATAAAAAATGCTTTCAATTCTTTCCAAAAATCAGCAAAAGAATAGATATTTCTAGAAGACACTCTCTCTTTTCTACGAGAACCATCATCATTAAATTCAATACGAGTTCTATCTTCTCTTTGACTTGTACGAGTGAGACTTCCAACGGAATATCCAGAAATGTATGAATCATGTGACAAGATTTTATCCCCTCCAATATAATTCTTCACATCTTTTCTCAACTGAAAAGGAACTATTACTCCTCTCTCTATATATCCGTTAAAACGAATTGCTGTCCTCATATAGTAGTTCTTCCCTATGGTGAATCCTGGAACATACTGTGTAAAAAGATAATTACCAGCAGGACGCAAACTCTCTGATGTTTTCTTATCAAGATGATCTCTATTCTCCCCATATTCAAACCATACGACAGGGGGATTTTCCTCAAATGAAGAAACTCCATGTGAATCAAAATTACCGAATAATTTTACAGAGTGAAGTCCTACCTGAACAACCCCCGCAGTTGTAAATGTTGGGCGTGTATCTGCATGGAGTGCACCTCCTAAGAGGAAAAAGAATAGTATAAAAACGGAAAACTCTATTAGAAAAATACGCTTCATATGTTGAGTATACCACACGAAGAGAAAAATGATTAGTAATCAAAAAGGGTTCTACAATACATGTTAACATTGCAGCAATAAACTTTACACTTTTCAGTGTATGAACACATTTGATAGAAAGTATATGTCGCTGCAATGTTAACATGTTCTATTGTTTAGAAAAAATAAGGAGGTGAACACATACATAAGTGTTCGTTCCTTTTTCTTCTTTTTATATAAATACCATCCTCTATTTCTCTACAGTTCTTGCACCACCCATCTTTTCTATCCTCTCCTTCTCTCCCATATACGAGCGAAGAACTTCCGGAATCCGAACACTTCCATCTTCAAGCTGGTAGTTCTCTACAAGTGATACGAGAATACGGGGTGTTGGGATTGCGGTGTTATTCAATGAGTGAGCAAATTTTAGTGTTCCATCTTCATCACGATAACGAATGTTAAAACGCCGTGTTTGAAAATCGTGAAAGTAAGATGCAGAGGCAATTTCACGATAGGTATCCTCTCCAGGAACCCAAAGCTCAATGTCATACTTCTTCACCTGCCCTTGTCCAAGATCACCCCCACAATTTACAACCCTTCGATAAGGGATGTTAAGACTCTCGATAAACTCCTCTGTATTCCTTGTAAGCCACTCGTGATATTCTTCAGATTTTTGATGAGACGCCTCGCAGAGAAGAACTTGTTCCCATTTATAAAACTCATGCACACGAATAAGTCCGCGTGTATCTTTTCCATGGGACCCTGCCTCTCTACGATACGCAGGGGTGAATGCGAGGTAGCGAAGCGGAAACTGCTGTTTCTCTAAAACTTCCCCAGAATGATACGCCATCATAGGTACCTCTGCTGTTCCCACAAGGTAATCGTTATCCTGCGTGCGATACACATCGTCACTTTCGTTAGGAAGATGTCCTGTTCCGTAGAGATTCTCTTCTCTCACAATTGCGGGCGCAATAAACGGATTAAATCCTTTTGAAGTAAAGAAATCGAGCGCGTAGTTCCATATCGCAAATGAAAGACGCACCCCATCATTCTTGAGAAAATACCCACGAAATCCATGCACCTTTGCACCACGCTCGAGATCAACCATATCGAGAGAAGTCATAATCTCAATATGATCTTTTGGCTGAAAATTGAATTGGGGAATCTCTCCCCACTCTTTTACACTCACATTATCCTTATCAGACTCCCCTTCTGGAACAGTCACATCTGGGATATTAGGAATTTGCCACATAAGATCTTGCCACTTTTTCACTACACGACGGTAGCGCTCTTCTTTCTCTTTAATGCTCTCTTTGAGGATACGCATTGCAATAATTGCCTGTTCACGCTCTTCCGCAGGAAGCTCCTGAATTTTTTGAGACTGCGTATTCTGTTCCGCACGAATCGCTTCAATTTCACGGAGGAGTGAAAGTCGTTCATCATCGAGGGTGATGAGTTTATCAACATCTACAGAAATCTTCTTCTTCCTCGCTGCATCTTTTACAAGTGCACGATTCGCACGAATAAACTTAATATCTAACATACAGCCCGAGTATAAAGCAAAAAAATGATTAGAAAAGAAAAAGAACGACTATCGCTCTTTCTTTCCAGGAAAAACAATTCTCTTAAATGAGAGGAATAGAATAAATCCAACAATGAGGAATGAGAATGCATCAACGAGAGATTTCATTTTCTCATTTCTGTACCTTTCTTTATCCTGTTTTTCGAGTTTCCCTACACACTCTCTTAGCTCTTCTGGAGAAATCACTTTTTTCTCATCTCTATCTATCTCTTTTATTTTGAGCGGACCTTCCTCAAGACGAAAACGACACTGCTCTTCATAATCAGTAAAATAGAGAGGTTTTTCAAAGAAGAGTAACTTCGCAGAGGAGGAGAGAAACATAACTCCACCGATAGAAGATATAATAATCCCAATGGTGAATGCGAGAGATGCAATAATCATTCGTATCTTTTTATAGAAAACACCATCTTCTTTTTTATCAATACTCATAGATACGATTGTACAAAAGTTAGAGAAAAGGACAATCTTGTTCGCTCCACTCACCCATCATCGTTCTTCGTATACGAAGGGATGTTGTAGGAATCTTCGTCTGTCTTGAAAACTCAGCGAGGAAACTCCTCACATAGCTACCCGAATTCACACGAAAAGAAAAACGAATAGATAAAATTTGTTCTGGGAGAAGTGAAATAATCCGCCTCCAACGAGAGAGAATTTTCTGTTGCCGAAAATCTCCCGGGATTGAAAACACCCACCTTTCTACTTCACTGAGCAACTCATCACGCTCAATAGGTGGAAGTGTTTCCGATTGTATCTCACTGAAACACATCTCTCTTTTTGAGATTGCTCCTTCTCTATACCCCTTCCCTCTTAACTCTTTGATATGCGGGCTTGAATAGAGAGGAATAGAAAGCTGATGACACCCTGCAAGTAACTCTCGTGCTTGTTGCTGTGCAGAATGAATATCATTTATAGAGAAAGGAATTATGGAAACTTCTTCAATAAAACCGAGAACATCACCGCTATCTGTCCTAAACCCTAAGAGTGCATCAACTTCATAGACTTTCTCGAGGTGTCGTAAAACTTCCTCTCCATTATGAGGGATAACGAAGAGGATAACTCCCTCTGCGAGCGGGTCGAGTCTCCCTTCGTAGCGAATAGAGACATCTCTCAACTCTGGATGAAACAAAAGAAAACGCTCACGCGTTTCTCGAATTGTCTCACCGTAACGTTTCCACCACGGAAAAACCTTATTATTCACCATCTTCGTTCTCCTCTTCTTCATCTGTTCCACTTTCTCCTTTGTTCAACTCACCAGGAAGACAACGGTAGCAAATGTAATGGAACTCCTCTTTCCCTCTCTCGTATTCAAAGACATAGTGGATGACAAAGAGCGCGGTAATAATGTAGAGAATTCCAATAATAAAGCGAACTGTAAATGATGGATGTGGAAGAAACGAGAGGATATCAATTCCCATTGCATAGGTAAAACCAAACACAATCATTGAGATTGCAACGAGAACGAGAATAATACGAAACCATAGAGAATGAGAGAGTGATTTACAATGACTTATTCCACGGTATGGTTTGTGCTTGTGTGAGTGAATTTTCTCCTTATCTTTCATACATTTATATAATACTCGTTTTTTATCAGTAACACAACACAAGAAGTGCAAATCTTATATCAATTGTTGTATAGGCAGATGTAACAGACATTTGCGTACATACCTAAGTATGCTACACTCTTCCCGTCTTGTACTCTCCTTCTTATATACCAAAGATATAATGCGTAATTAAGTTTGGTATATTTTTGAGTATCAAAAACTCTTATACACTCCTACAGGAAATTGTTCCTGTTCTTAAAGAAGGATTTCTGTACATACAAATATCACGTATGTGATTATTTTCTATTACCCATTAAACATAATAAAAACTGATTATGACTCTATTAGACAAAAATGTGAAAGTAGAAGAGGTTCCAACAGGAAGTCCAAAAAAGAGGCGAATAAAACTCAAAACAACGACGGACCGAAAAAAAACAACTCGCACACAAGCAAGAAAAAATACACAAACAGAAAAAACATCCCGTTCCTTAACAAATAAGAATAAGAAAACTCAGATGAAGTTTTCTTCCTCAAAGAGAATTTCTCGTATCCAAAGGAAAGGGCAGACTCAATTAAGAGGAAAACCTAGAGAGAGAAAGATGAAAATCCCAGAGCTTGCTCCAGATGACATCCGTATCATACCACTAGGAGGAGTAGAACAAATCGGTCAAAATATGACTATCCTCGAAACAAAGGATGATATTTTCGTTATCGATATCGGAATTCAATTTTCAAGCGAAGAGGAAACTCCAGGAGTTGATTACATTATTCCAAATACAAAATATCTTGTTGAGAGGAAGGATAAAATACGAGGGGTGTTCGTTACTCACGGTCACCTCGACCATATCGGAGCATTTCCCTACATTATCGATCAGCTTGGTTACCCACCAGTATACACAGGACTTCTCACAAAGTGGATGATTGATAAGAGGAATGCAGAATTCCCTCACCTCAAAAAGCTCAACTACCACATCGTAGAAGCAGGACAAACAGTAACTGTGGGGAATGATATGAAAGTGCGCGTCTTCCCTGTTACTCACTCTATTCCTGATTCACTTGGGTTCTCATTTGAAACGAAACAAGGGAACATCATTTTTGCGGGAGATACGAAGCTTGAACATAAGAATCAAGTTCCTGTTCAGCGGGAGGTAGATGCTTATACAAAACTCGAACATGGAGATCAAAAAAACCTCCTCTTCCTCTCAGATTCAACAAACTCAGAACAACCAGGGTGGTCAAAAAATGAAAATGATATTGTTGAGAATATTATCCAACTCATAGGAGAAGCAACAGGACGCGTATTCCTTGGGACATTCGCATCTCAGCTCACTCGAGTGATGGCAATCATGGATGGAGCACACGCGCACGGAAAAAAGATTGTGATTGAGGGGCGATCAATGAAGAATAACATCGACATTGCAATTCAATCAGGGCGCTATGTTCCACCAAAAGGTCTCATTATTAGCTCTGAGGAGGCAAACCAACTTCCACCTGATAAAGTAGTGTATCTCCTCACAGGATCTCAAGGAGAAGAATTCGCTGCACTAATGCGTATCTCCACAAAGAAACATCCAAAAATCCGCTTTAACCAGAGGGATACAATTATCCTCTCCTCATCAATTATTCCAGGAAACAACAAAGCTGTGAGGCGATTAAAAGATAACCTTTCTCGACACGGACTCCGTATTGTTCAATACCAGACGAGTGATGTTCATGCATCCGGTCACGGAAATCAAGATGAGTTGCTCTGGATACAGAAGGCAATTGGAGCAAAGTTCTTTATGCCTGTCCACGGACACCACTCAATGCTCCGCGCACATGCACAGGCAGTAGAAGAACGAAATGGATTCCCAAGAGAAAATATTATCATTCTCCCTGCAAATGGTGCTATCGTTGATGTCAACAAGGATCGATTTATCATCCATAAGGAAAAAGCACCAAACAATCTTACTGTCGTTGATGGATTCCGTATTGGAGATATTCAGGATGCAGTCATTCGTGATAGAAAGACACTCACTCAAGAAGGTATCTTTGTAATTATTGTGAATATTGATGTGAGGACAGGAAAATTAAGAAAGTCTCCTGATATTATCTCTCGTGGATTTGTGTATATGAAAGATTCACAAGAGCTCATCACCGAAGCGAGACATCTCATTAAGAAATCAATTGCAAAATCAACTGAGTTTAAGCCGATTGATTTTGACCTCGTAAAGAAAAACCTTACCGATGATATTGCACGCTTCCTCGTGCAAAATACAGGAAAACGACCAATTGTGATTCCTGTTGTGCTTGGGGTGTAAGAGGAAAGAAGGAAAGAAGGAAAGATTCAAAAAGCGCGGGTGTTGCTGTATGCAACACCCGCGCTTTCTCCTATCATGTGGATAAATCAAGATCAGCTATTGACAACTCTCTCTCTCTCTCTCTTTGCTATGTTGTGTGCAGAAACCATAAAATTTTATAGTTATGAAAAAATTAGTTCTTTTGTTAACCGGAATCCTTCTTACCTCATCTTGTATCTCATCGGTAGAAATAGACGGGATAGGTGATGAGAGTCTATTTATAGTGTACAAGATAAAAAGTACCGGAGACGAACATCGCGTTCGATACGGACTTACAATCACTAACAAGATTGAGAAAGATGGTGTGAGGAAATATTGGGTCGTCGGAGAGAAGAAGCTATTTACCGGAGACACTCTTGTTTTCAAAAAGAAAAACAGCTTCTATGACCAATTCGGAGACCCATATGTAATTGTAAGTATCGAAAAAGGAGATGGCGAATTAAATCGCTACACAATGGGGAAAAAAGATGGGTTCATCTTTCGTGAGATAATATTTAACTCACGGATAAAATACAAAATTGGAGATACATTAATTCTCCAAAAAAGATAAAATAAGCACCTCAATGAGGTGCTTTGTTTCTATCGCAAATATCTTCCCTCTTCCCCATCAAGAAAAGAAACGATACGCGATACGCTTATATCCGAACACACTCCAGCATCCTCATAGAATGAGAGTGTATCTCCAAAATACTCAATGACCTCTTGGATGCTCTGCGCTGGCTTCCCTCCTTCTAGATTTGCAGAGGGTGCAACAAGCGGACCAGTGAGCGTTATCACCTCCCTCAATTGCTCGTCATCAGGGATACGAAACGCGAGAGATGTTCCCCCACGATGGAGATGAGAGAACTCCTCCAAGAGTGCATCTTTTCGAAGCGGAACTACCACACTCACTCTCCCAGGCCAAGCACTCTCAAGGAAACGGAGTACACTCGAATCAAGATGGATAGGAAATCGCTTAAGCATCTCAAAATCTGAGATAAGAATGATAAGAGGTTTCTCTTGCCTTCGCTTTTTCAATAAATAGATTCGCTCAACTGCGGATTGATCAAATGCAGAAGCGAGAAGCCCATACACC
>JALVJP010000087.1 GCA_027028225.1 Candidatus Parcubacteria bacterium | reverse complement strand
TAGAAATTTGTCCATCCTTCCTGTGCACGAGGTAGCGAGTAAAGAGATAGCTAACCCCTTCATACTCCTCAAATCGAGGAACTTCAAAATAATCGAGCGCATCTTCGATAATATCCCTATCAAAACCATATGAAATAATCTTCTCCACCTCATCAGGATTGAGATCATACGCAAAAATCCATGATCCTGCTTTTGGAGAATCAATTTTCTTCATCTTTTCATTACGAAGAGAGCGATAGAGATACTTTATCATAGCTAATGTATAGTAGTGGAAAAAAGGAAAATACGCAAACAAATTGCGTATTATAAAAAATCCTCTATACTGCGATTGTTCTCCGAAAATGAAATAGTAAACGGAGGAAGTGAATCATTATTCGCATCCAGAGCGGAGAGGTGGCAGAGTGGTCGAATGCGCACGCTTGGAAAGCGTGTGTACCGAAAGGTACCGCAGGTTCAAATCCTGTCCTCTCCGCTCTGGATAGGAACAAAAAACAATCACTAGATTTAGTCTAGTGGTTGTTTTTTATTCCCAAGGAGAGAATGTCTCTTATCTTTTGCAATTGTTTCTTTGAAAATCCAGAATCCTTATCTCTTATTTTTTCCATAATTTTTGATGCATCTACATGAGATCGCTCCCAATCAACTGGAATAATTTCACTTACATTTCCAGTTTCATCAAGACGAAATACCATATCCTTATATTTCCATTTTACAGAACTGTCTTTAGTACTCTTCCACTTACGATAAACACCAAACTCATCAAATTTCTTTTCTAAGGTTTTCATTTTTTCTATAATTTGCCCTTTGATACGCTCCTCATCCTCCTTTGTAAACCCTTTTCCTGCAAGCTCCTTCCTATCTCTATCTGTCCATGTGTACCCTTCCACTCTTTTCATCAAGGTATACATATCATCCCCTTGCTTAATGAAAGCTACTGGTTCTGCAGTAGGAAGCCCAAGAAGTTTACAGAGATGCATCATCTTGTATTCAAGAAATGGATCAATAAATTTTTCTCCTTTTTCTTCAGTCTTAGTGATAACCTTCTCAAGATTTACCTTTTTACTTACGAGTTTTATTGCATTACCGTTTTTATCCTTTAACTCTAAAAATTTCGTTGCAGTTGGGTCCTCACGGATATTTCCTTCTGCATCAAACTTCACTTCTCCTGATTTAATATTTTCTCCGTATTTCTCAATATACTCTTTTGGATTCTTTTTAAATTCTTCCGGAATAAAATCTCTATACGAATCATCAATATTTAACTCAACAGAAGTATTTTCTTTATTTTCCTTTTTTGGTTTCTCTGACGAAGACATAAGCCTATATGAGTTATATTATAACATATATATTGCAAAAAATGCAAAAAGAAATAGGGGTAGTAACCCCTATTCCAAAAAGAGCATTCCAAACATTATCACAACCCCCACGAGAACCATTACTATTTGAAGAATAGATTCTTTTACTGATTTATTCTTATGCATCTCTGGGACGAGATCACTCATTGCAATGTAGATGAAACTCCCTGCAGCGATGGGTGGAAACCATAGCGTGAGCTGTTCGCTTACATCTCCTACTATGAGTACAAGAATTGTTCCTGCAACAGCAGTAAGAGCTGAGAGAAAGTTTACGAGAAGTGCTCTCTTCTTACTATACCCTGCATGAAGGAGTACTCCAAAATCACTTATCTCCTGTGGAATTTCGTGAAGAAGAATCGCGAGTGTCGCTGCAATTCCTACCTCAATACTGATAAGGTATGACGCACCGATTACAATTCCATCGACAAAATTATGAACTCCATCTGCAACAAGAATCATATACCCTACTGGATGGATATGCTTTCCGTCGTTTATACTCTCACATGCATCTCCTGTATGGTGATGAATATGAAGGAATTTTTCTACAACAAGGAAGAGAAGAATTCCTCCTACAATCTCAAGTGAAACGAATGTGTTATTTCCGATAGTTTCAAATGATTCTGGAATGAGATGAATAAACGCACCCCCAAGGAGCGCTCCCACCGCAAGCGAAACGAGGAGGTAGATGTATTTTCGAAGCGTCTCCTCCTTCATTGAGAGGGTGACTACCCCAACAAGAGAGACAAGGCTCACGAGGAAGACACTCGCTATTGCGTAAAGATATATAGTATTCATATAAGCTTTAAATATCATTAACGACTAACGGTACACGCATTACATAAACCAGTGATGAGATATTCTTGTATCACATACCCATCTCCTAAAACTTCCTGCGTTTTAGGAATTGCAACTTTCTGAATACGATTACATTTTTCACACAGAAAATGCCCATGAAGCGTATCTCCGAGAGCAAGCTCATAGAGAACATTATTTTTACCAAAAATTCTCTTTAAAATTATCCCCTCGTCGACAAGACGTTGTATATTTCGGTATATTGTCGAATAATTTGCACTGGATATTTTTTTATGAATATCTGCAATACTTAAAAGATGATTCTCTTTAAGGAGATTAATAATTTCTTTTTGATACTGTGATACTCTCATATGAATGATAATGCAAGTAACTTGCATATACAGATTAACTTTTTTCAAAGAACGAGCAATACCATTAAATTCCTTGCATTTTTTAGACGCTTTATTATACTACTCAGCGTTGGGCCTGTAGCTCATCTGGCTAGAGCGCCGCATTTGCACTGCGGAGGTGGCAGGTTCGAGTCCTGTCAGGTCCACACAAGAATCGGAAGTCGCACAAT
>JALVJP010000086.1 GCA_027028225.1 Candidatus Parcubacteria bacterium | reverse complement strand
CTGAATCTGCTCCTTAAGAGGGAGCTGTTCTATCCTGTTAAACTATGAGGGCTAAAAACAAGGAGAAAACACTCCTTGTTTCTCCATATTACTTAAAACAAATTTTCATTCAATAGAAAGAATACATTTTATGTAAATCTCTTCATAATACCTGCTTCAACTTCTTCTCGTGGTTTTCCATACTTATAAAATGAAAGCTGCTTAATCTTTTCACCAATTTCCTCTGGGTATTGTTTCGCAAAGAAGTCCAGAGGAAGGGTCGCAATATTAAACGGTTTTAAAGGTTTTCCGTGCCCAATAAGCTGAAGATATGCATTCCTATTCGGAATATTCATAATATCATCGGAATTAAATATAGGAAGAAACTTCTTTTCCACATACTGAGCATCTTCAAAGGAGATACGGAAACTCGACATAGACCCTACGTTACCGAATACTGCATCTTTAATATTTTCATCAAGCTGTGCGATAAACTGATGCGCGATATTAAGGCTTAATTTATACTTTCGTGCTTCGGAGAGGATTTGAGATATAGAATCAGTAGAAACATTCTGGAACTCATCAATGTAGAGGTAGAACGGGGCAAGCTCCTCCTTACCAAGAGAATCCACACGAGAGAGTGCGGCCATCAAAATCTTTCCTACAAGAATAAGACCAATAAGATTCGCATTGATTTCCCCGAGACGACCTTTCGAAAGATTCACAAGGAGAATCTTCTTCGTATCCATAATTTCCCGAAAATTGAAAGCAGATTCTTGTTGTGCAATTACAGGACGCATAATCTCATTCGACACGAACACATCAAACTTAGAGGTAATATAAGGAACAAAGTTTTCAAGCCCTTGATCTCCTGTTGTCTTCTCTGCATTCACCCAGAATTGAGAAATCACAGGATTCCTACAATAGCGGAGTTTCATATCTCGAAAAGCTTTATCCGACATCACACGAATAATCTCTAACAATGTACTCCCTGATTCTGGATGTTCCATCACAAGCCCTGCGGCATTTCGGAAATATTGTTCAAACATTGGACCTCCAGTTGCCTTCATATCAAAAAGCTTGTTAAAAATAGAGAGAAGCTCGTTGATAACGAAAGACTTTTGCTCCGGATACCGTTTGTCATAGTCAAGCATATTGAGTCCAAATGGACGCTCAGTGTACGCCGGATCAAAATAAATTACATCATCAATACGCTCTGGAGGAATATACCGAATAATATCTTGAATATCAGATCCGTGCGGATCGATAAAGCACACACCATCACCGTTTACGATATCCTGTACGATCATCGTCTTTAGAAGGTGTGTCTTACCGGTACCTGTCTGCCCAATTACATAGAAGTGCCTCATGCGATCTTCTGGAGCAAAATGGACATAACGTTTCCTGTGACGGAATTCATTAAGGCCTAAAATAATTCCTTCTGTTGGAGTTTCCGGCGGAGCGGGAGCAATTTTCATCTTATGCTCTTTCAATTGAGAGGTTTTAGAGACACCAATTGGAAAATGGAATAGTGTTGCAAGCTCTTTTAAATTAAGTCTAACAATATCATCTTCTATAAATGTGCGGAAAATAAAATCATAGAGCACATCTTCAAGCTGAGTATGTTTTTCTATTCTATTAAATTTAATCCTCCCCCCCTTCGTATTATTAAATTGATTGAATGCAGATTCAATCCCTAAAAGAATTTCATCTGCACGCATTTTTGATTTTGCAGCACTCACAATTCGTATATTTGTCTGCACAATTGTAGATGAAAGTTTTGCAGTTACTGACTGAATTGCATCATCGTCAGTTTTATGTTCTTCTCTCTCTTCTTTTTCACTTTTATCAACAAAAAATTCTTTAAATCCTTTCGCAATATCCTTTACTACCGATACACCTCCAGTCGCTTCTTCAAGTTTTTTTCCCTCTTTGAGTAAATCAAGAACTTTTCCATACTCTTCTATATACTTATCACCAACGGGTTTTACAATTATTTGGACTGAAGCACCTTCATCTTTATCACCAATCTTTGAAAAAGCATTCACAATCATCTTCATCGGATCATGGTCAATATCCTCATAAGTATTTAATTGAAGAACATCACTTGGTTCTAGTTCTGCATACGATGCACTCGAAATACCTTCGTAGGGAAAAATATTATAATCATCAAATATCTCTGTAATACGAACATCCTCAAAGAGAGAGAGAATATGTTTTTCAAAAAGATTTGCACGGTGTGATGGGACTGCAACAAAGAGATACATTTCTGACTCCCCTTCCGGTTTTGCCATCTCAAGTGAGTAATAGTTTCCCCTCTCATTCTCGCCAAGTCGGTGATCAGAAATTGCTTGCATACCTGCCATGAATTGTTCCATGAGAGTTGCAATACTTTTATAATCTTGTTCCCCTTCTTCTTTTGCAAGAGGAAGAACAATTTCAAAGAGGCGCATATCAAGCGTCTTTCGTAAATCAGATTTCGGTTTCAATCCTGGAATTTCATACCCAGATAAAAGATACTGAACAAGGAAACGATGAAAATCATCTTCAATATGCGGATTATCCATATTAACGATGAGTTCAATTGCATTTCGAATTCCTCTCTCAAGCATAAATGCATAAACTTCCTCAATAATATGATCATGCTCTTCTGGTTTAAGGTTAAGAGAAATTCCTTCAACTTCTTCCTGGGTAATCGCTTTTTCTGGAATAACAACTTTTTCAAGCGGAAGTTCTCTATACTCTTTAACGACC
>JALVJP010000085.1 GCA_027028225.1 Candidatus Parcubacteria bacterium | reverse complement strand
TTGTTTAAGGGCTTCTTGGAGAGTTTCTTCATTTGCGTATTTTGCATAATCAGAGATATTTCTTCCATTTTCAATACGTTTCGGAAGTTCTTGTTTGAGGGCTTCTTGGAGGGTTTCTTCACTTGCGTATTCTGCATAATCAGAGATATATCTTCCATTTTCAATACGTTTTGGAAGTCTTTGTTTGAGGGCTTCTTGAACTTCTTGATTTTCCTTTAAGCATTTTTTGGTTTCTTCGTTTGCGTATTCTACATAATAAGAAATATCTTTTCCATTTTCAATAGCCTTCGGAAGTCCTTGTTTGAGGGCTTCTTGGAGGGTTTCTTCACTTGCGTATTTTGCATAATTAGAGATATCATATCCATTTTCGATACGTTTTGGAAGCCCTTGTTTGAGGGCTTCTTGTAATTCTACTGACTTTTCTGGCTCGAGGTATTCTTGAGGAATTTCTTCTCGAGTATCTATATAATGAATAATATCTTGAACAACTTTTTCATTATATCGATATTGTTCATGTTTTTTGTTACTAGGTATTCCTTCCATACAATCTATTGTAGCATTGCTTTTAAAAAAGTGTCTATGTACGCAATCAAACATCCTATGTGAAGACCACCCTATTATACTATTTATGGTTTGTAAGGAAATTTATTTTACGGAATGGTATACTAGTTTATGTGGCGACTCCCTATTTATCTATTACTAGAATGAGTAACGCTATTAGTTCTCACAGATGGAGTGTTCCCCAAGGTATTAATGCTAAACTCCTTAATACTTCACCACATATGTGACACTTTCTCGTAAAAGAGATATACATCACGTATGAGGGTAGAACCAAAAGAAATCATAAAGACGTACAAGGAAACACAATCAGTAAGTAAGACAGCAAACCTTCTTGGAATAAGCAGAATGACAGTGTACCGATGGTTGAAGAGGTCGAGAAGCATCTATTCTCGTCTCAACTACTCAACGAGGAATCTAACGAGGAAGAGTACAAGACCGAAACGAATACACTACGTTCTCACGAGTGAGGAAAAGGTTGAAATTGAGCGATTGAGAGTAGAGTATGGATACTGTGCGAAAAAGATTGCTTCTTCTGCTACACTGTCGGTATCGGAATCAACCGTGTATCGCTTTCTCAAACGAAAAGGTCTCATCAATGAGAAGACGAAACATAGGAGACCACTCAACCAAGCAACACGACATATGTATCTCAAGAATACGAACGACGTAGGATACCTTCAGATGGACGTGAAATACCTCACTCCACAGCTCACAGGGCTTCCTTGGACCTGTTACGAGTATGCACTCATTGATATCTACTCACGGTATAAAGATGCAGTTATCTACAACGACCTCAATCAAGATCTTGCGATAAAGGCATTCCTTGAGATGGTGAGAAGGTTGCCATTTACTCCTGTGTTCATTCAGACAGATAACGGTTTAGAGTTTCAGAAGAGATTTAGAGAAACCGTAGAAACACTCGGATTGAAGCATCACTACATCCACAAATCTTCTCCAAATGAGAATGCAGTGATTGAGAGAAGTTTTCGCACAGATGAAGAAGAGTTCATCTTTCGTAAAGCACCTTTTACAAACTATGATGACCTACGACAGAAGTATGCTGAGTGGTTACTGTGGTATAACTACGAGAGACCGCATCTTGGAATTGATTGTAAGAGACCAATTGATATTATTCGGGAGAGGGTGTAACAAAAGTGGTGAAGTATTAAGCCAATACTAATTTAAGGGTATAATAAAATAGAGTACCGAGTTTAATTCGGTACTCTATTTTTAGCGATCTGCTTCTGCTTTTAGTTTTGAAATAATTTTTTCTTGTTCTTGTATTGCTTTATTGTATTTCTCCGCAATGTGTTTTTTCTCCTCAAGAAACTCTTTTTCTAATACAGATTTATTATCCTTTTCTAGCATACCGAGAACATCTTTAAGCGTCGTTCCTCCCTCAAGGTGGGAACCATATTTCTCAATGAACGCTTTTTTGTTTTCGTGATTTTCTGCAGAGTCTCCAAGCTCACTAAAGTAAGCATTAAGAGGGGATAGGTTGCTATCAGAGTACCCACGATCAAAACTTTCTTTTTGCTTTTCTAACTCCTCAAGTTTATCCTTCAGGGTACTCAATTCAATACGCAACTTCATTACTTTTTGCCTATGGCGTTCTTTGAAGAATAATGGTTCATCCTCCTCTTCTTCTTTTAGCGTTGTTTCTTTTTCACGTATCTCTCTCCTAAGGCTACCTATCTCTTTGTCGAATTCGGCGTCTTTCTCTTCTCTATGGTTTAGCAATCTTGTATATACGATTTCTCCATTCACAATAGAGATTGGCTCATTCAGTCTCACGCTTTCAGCGACTTTAATTGATTTAACTGTATCGATGAGATTTTTGGCAATTTCTTTTTCTTTATCAAACTCTTCTTTCTCCTTACTTATTTCACTTGCTTCTTTTCCGTACTTTGACTTTGCAATTTCATCAAGAACGTCAAGCTCAACTCTGTCTTTTACGATGGTAAGTGCTTCTTTTTCTTGTTCTTCCAATTCTTTATGCTTCTCCTTAAGTTTTTCAACTACCTCATCATATCTGAAAAATCTTATTGTCCTTCTTGTTATAGAAGAAAGTGATCGGTTTACCTTATCCGCAAGGTCTTTATCAACAATATCACTTGTTTTCATTATCGAAATAGGAGCCAAGTCTTTTTTTTCTTCTGCTATTTTGATGAATTCATCCTCGGATTTTGCTTTACGGAGTTCTTCGATGTAGGTATTAAGCT
>JALVJP010000084.1 GCA_027028225.1 Candidatus Parcubacteria bacterium | reverse complement strand
ACACGATACTATGCAGGAAGTCTTAATCCTGAAGATGTAGAAATTTTTAAGAGAATAAAGGGTCCTATCTACATTGAAGGGAATGTAGATATGCACAATACCGACATCACAGAAATTCCTAAAGGAGTTTCGTTTGGGGGAAATGTATACTTTATGGAATGTATATCTCTTACCACCATCGCTGAAGGAGTTTCGTTTGAGAGATGGACAGACTTTAGAGGATGTACCTCTCTCACCACTATTTCTGAAGGAGTTTCGTTTAGAGGAGGCGCAAACTTTGAAATATGCACCTCTCTCACCACCATCCATGAAGGAGTTTCGTTTGGGGAATATACAGACTTTAAAGGATGTACCTCTCTCACCACCATTTCTGAAGGAGTTTCGTTTGGAGAGTGGACAGATTTTAGAGGATGTACCTCTCTCACCACTATTTCTGAAAGAGTTTCGTTTGGAGAGTTGACAGATTTTAGAGGATGCACCTCTCTTACAGGAGAGACAATCGAAAAACTCAAACGATGGAAAGCAGAAGGAAAAATTCCTGGAACACTTTTGCTTCCTGATAGGACAGAGATTTGGTAGAACAGACTTCTCTTCTTTACAATGAAAGTGCGGACAATGTTGCAATGTGCTTGCAACATTGTCCGCACTTTTATGTATAATACAAAAAGAAGAAGCGTATACCTTAAATTCAAAACTTATGTAATAAAAATTGCACTTCCTCACACGAGAAGTATACTCAAACCATATGAAACGAATTGACGGAGAGTATGATGTAATTGTGATAGGTGGAGGTCCCGCTGGTATGATGGCAGCTGGAGTTGCAGGAAAACAAGGGAAAAAGGTACTCCTCCTTGAAAAGAATAGAGACCTTGGGGAAAAGTTAAAAATGACAGGAGGAGGAAGATGTAACATTACAAACTACGAACTTGATAACAGGAAGCTCCTCAAACATTATGGAGATGCGGAACCTTACCTCTACTCCCCTTTCTCACAGTTCTCTGTGAAAGATACGTTCACCTTTTTTGAACGAAGAAAACTCCCACTCGTGGTGCAGGCGCGAGGAAGAGTGTTTCCTAAAACAGAACGCGCGTATGATGTTTACCTCGTTCTCAAAAACGAGCTTAAAAAGCAGGGGGTAACGATTCTCCTTAACCATCCAGTTACAAAACTTATACGAAGCGTAGAGGATTCAATTTCATTTATTGAAACGAAAAATGGAAAGAGATTTAAAGCAAAAAATGTCATCCTTGCCACAGGAGGAACATCGCATCCAGAAACAGGTTCTACAGGAGATGGATTTCGTTGGTTAGAAAAACTTGGACACACTGTCGTAAGACCAAGCCCGGACATTGTTCCACTTAAATCTCCTGAACCGTGGTTAAGAGAGGTATCAGGGATTTCACTCTCGTTTATGAGAATTCACTTCTTCCTCAACGGGGAGCATCAATTCTCAAAGCTTGGAAAAATCCTCTTTACTCACTTCGGTATCTCCTCCCCACTCATTCTCAACCTCGCAAGAGATGTGAGAAAACTTCTCAATAAAGGGAGCGTAGAAGCAAAGATAGATATGTTTCCTGATACTGACCACCAAAAACTTGATAAGAGACTCATTAAGCTTATCGATCAAAATAAGAACAAGTATATTAAAAACATTCTTCCAGAAATTCTCCCCAAAAAGCTCTCTGATGTCGTCCTCATATTGAGCGGAGTAGATGAGTATACAAAAGCACACTCACTCAGTGCTGAAACAAGAAAGCGTATCGTAAAGACAATGAAAGAGCTTCCACTTCGTATAGAGGGGCTCATGGGGATGGAGAGAGCTGTAATCGCTGATGGTGGAATCCCTCTTGATGAAATTGATACGCGAACAATGCGTTCAAAGAAAATACAAAACCTCTACTTCACCGGTGATATGCTTCACATCACCCGCCCTTCAGGTGGGTACTCTCTTCAACTCTGCTGGACAACAGGGTTCGTTGCGGGGAAAAATTCGTAAAAAAAAAATGAAAAGTAAATCTTTTTCATTTTTTTCTTACACCTTTCATGTTATACTTGAAAAGTATGGAGAATCACAACGATACAAATGAAAAATCAAAAATTGATATCCTCAATAGAAAACTCTATGAAAAAAAATCAAGATTTAATCAGCATGAAAGAGGAAAACTCCATGAGCAGAGGATACACATCACAGAAGATTTTAGTAATGAGGAATTTGAGATTCTAAAGAAAAAACAGAGTAAATATAAACTTCCAAGTTCCCTATTTAAACGTATCTTTATAGGAACCGTGATTGTTTTTCTCTTTGCACTCATTATCGCATTTCTCACCCTCTATAAAGGAAACAAACAAGTTTCCAACGAGCTCATTTCAATGGATCTCTTAGGGCAACCATTCGTGGATGCTGGGGAACCACTCACACTTCTTGTAAGGATTCAAAACTTTAATGAAAAACCACTTCAAATACCGGATATTATAATAACCTATCCTATAGATAACAACTCTGGTGAACAAAAATCAACAAGGAGATCACTTCCTGATATTCCGAAGGGGGGAAGAGTTGAAGAGGAGTTTAAAATTCCCCTTATTGGACAAGAAGGTGAGCAGAGAAAAATAACTGCGAATCTTGAATATCATATACCTGGATCAAGCTCTATTTTTACAAAAGAAACAAGTGAAGATGTTATCATTCGATCAACCCCTACCCATATAATGATTGATGCTCCAGAAAAAGTTATCAACGGACAAGATGTTACATTCTCAATAAATCTCAAATCAAACACAACAGAAACGCTACGAAATATTCTTTTGCGAGTAGAACTACCATCTGATTTTGAGTATATTTCTGCCAATAAAAATCCTTCGTTTGGACAAGAACTGTGGAGGATACCAAAATTAGATACTGAAAATAACTTTACACTCCGTATAAAAGCAAAAGTCCATAGTTTTCCGGGAGAATCTCGTGCCATCCGTGTCTATGTAGGGAAACAAAATGCTCAAATACCAAATGAAATAGCAACAACATACAACCAACTTACTCATAATTTTGAAGTAGAACGACCATTTCTCGATACAAAAATACTTATCGACGGAAAACGACAAAGTATTATTCCGGTAAAATCTGGTACTGATGTTTCTGTGGAAATTAACTACAAAAATACATTAGATATTGCACTCAATGATGTTAAACTCAACCTTTTTCTCAATGGGAATCTCTACGATCGAAAGAGTATCCATGCTCTTAATGCAGAATATAACTCACTTAACAGTTATATTGTTTGGTCGAAAGGAAGTTACGAACGCTTTAAAGAATTGAAACCTGGAGAGGAAGGGAGTATCCAATTTACTTTTAACACAAAGAAATTTATCTCATCAAACATTGAAAAGAACCCAAGACTCTACATATGGGTATCAGAAACTGCCACTGGAGAAAATGGAAAAGAGTATAGAATCAATCAATCAGATTCAACGGAATTGCGTGGAATAAGTAAACTTTCAATTAGTACTTTCTCACATTATAGAGAGGGTCCATTTAAAAACTACGGACCATACCCACCAAAGGCAAATAAAAAAACGAATTACACTCTCACCTTTCAAATAAGGAATCATCCAAATGATCTTAAAAATGTTACCTTATCAGCAATACTCCCGAGTTATGTAAAACCAACACAAAAAGTATTTCCAAGCACAGAGGCAAAACACATTACATACATTGCATCCACAGGAGAATTAAAATGGGAAATTCCAAATATCCCTGCAGAAACAGGAGTAAAAGGAAAACCTGCAAAAGAATTATCAATTCAAATAGAAGCAACTCCATCTCTCTCCCATATAGGAGAAATACTAAAACTTGCAAAAGATATTAAAGTCGAAGCACACGATACCTTCAGTAATACCGATGTCGTATATCACGCAAATGATATTACAAGTCATGTTCGTGATAAAAATACATTAGGAGGACTTGTAAAAGAGTAAAAACAATAAAGGCAAAAATCCAGGTTTTTCAGACCTAGATTTTTATCATTATCTTCTAAAATGAAATACCCCGAGCTTACGCTCGGGGTATTTTGTGTGGAATAAATTAACTGTTGATTTTCTCTTCCTTCCCTCTTTGATCTTCCTCTATTACAAACATTGTTGCATCTTGTACATGTTTGAAACGATCCGCTTCTAATTTCACTCCTCCATACCAACGCGTAACACATACTGCAGTATTCACCATATGTTTCTTCTGGAGGATACGGAGGATAACATTCCCCGCTCCAGTTTCTCCATCATCGTTTTTCGATTCATAGAGAACACCATCATGCACGATGCGCACTGCCCAGCTATGGTGTGTTGCTCTACCATGATGTTTTAAAAATTTCGTTTTTTTGAGAAATTGTTTTATCTCTTCACGATTTGTAACTCTTCCAAGTGATACAGAATACACCGACCTTCTATCACGAATGATTTTTTCAAAATTAAGAAAATCATTTTTCGGTTCATTTCCATCATTAAAATACATCGCGGATTTTACCATGTTTTTATGCTAGCAAAGAACGAAGAAAATACGAGTGGTATTGAAAAAATAATTAAGTTCATTAGTATAAATTATGTGAGGGGCGGTTAGCTCAGTTGGTGAGAGCGCATCCTTGACGTGGATGAGGTCACAGGTTCGAATCCTGTATCGCCTACCAGAATTTGACTTGTTGGCAAAATGCCAACTTTATTTCAATATGGTTTCATCGTCGGTATTTTCCTCACCATCTTTTTCTTTACTCATTTTCGTGAGAAATTATGCTGCCAGACTAGGATTCGAACCTAGATAAACGGAGCCAGAATCCGTTGTCCTACCATTAGACGATCTGGCAATACGAAAAACACTTTAACGCATTATCGTAATTAGGCAAGTTAAGGCTTCATCTGTGTGACAAGATGACGGATGCTATGTAAAAATCTTTTGATACCCCACCTTCTCTTTTTATTTCTATTAGAGAAACATGCGCCGTAAGCTGGAACAAGTGCTGTATCGATAAGTGTCTTTCTCGTACTGGAAGGATTTTCTTTATAGAGCTTTACCTTCTCTACTGGAAAAGAGAGTCTCTCGCGAAAAAATTCTTCAACAGAGGGGATATTTGCTCCACCTCCTGTGAGGATAATTCCTGCAGGAAGATACTTCTTCTTCCTTCCATCCTTCAATTCCTTAAGGAGAATCTCCGCAATATCCTCAAGTCGCGCGTCAATAATTGGCTGTATTTTTCTCTTAGGAATATCTCTTTTTCCTCTCTTAATCTTTTCAGCTTCCTCAAGTGGTAACTGAAATGCAAGCGCAATATCATTTGTAATATGTCCAGATGCGACAGGAATTACACGAAGTGACTGGAGAAGTCCATTCTGAAAGATGGAGAGCGTTGTAATCTCCGCTCCAATATTCACGATAGCAACACCCTGCATTTTTTGACGATAGAGGAGCGAGGCGTTAGATTCTGCGATAGGAGCAATAGTTACACTATCCAAGTCTGAACCAACTACTGATTCAATAAGATTGATAAGAGCCTCGTATTGGGTATCAAGAAAACTCACAAAGAGAAACTCTGTCTCAAGTTCCTTCGCAAACATTCCTGCAGGATTCCCCTCCATCACTTCCCCATCAAGATTAAATTGAAGTGGAATACGAAGAACAATCCTCTCGTTTGGAAAACGATCAGAAAAATGATTCTCTGCAGACTCTTCTAGTTTGACAAGATCAGCTTGTTGAATTTCCTCCCCCTTTATAGATCTCTTAGAACGAATTTTTCGAGAAGTAAGTGAATACCCAGAAAGTGCAAGATGAGAAGAGATAAGATTAACCCCTTCTTTATGAGATGTAACAAAGTGTTTAAGTGCGGAACGAAGGCTCTCCATCGCACGCGTATCATCAATAATACGCCCAGCACGAAAACCGCGCGAAGGGAAACTTCCCGCATGGATGATATGCGGTTTCCCTCCCCGCTTCTGAGGTTCAGTTGTGATGAGTTTAATCTCCTCACTTCCTATATCAATTCCTAGGCGTACATCAATCATAACTTCTTTCGATACTTTTCGAGATAGTATCGTTCTCTCTCCTCCATAATAGCACCATGGTCCATTCCTTTCAAATGGAGACATCCATGAATAAATAGAAAGAGGAGATATTCTCGATACGACATACCAAACTCTTTCGCCTCTATACGTGCTTTCGCGAGTGTGATAAAAATTTCTCCTTCATTCTCATCAAGCGGAAAAGAGAGGACATTCACAGGATCACTCTTCCCTTTCCATTCAGTATGAAGTATCTTGGATACTTCTAGTGTCGGAAATACAAGTGAAAGTTCATAGTCTTTTCCAAGAATGTCATTTTTCACTTGGGAAAAAGGCAGGTTTGGAATCCTGCCTTTCGTCGCTCTAAATATAGTAAGGTTGTCTTTATTAATATGAGCTCCCATAAGATTTACTAGCGATGCCCTCGTTTTTTCCTTCTCTTAAGGAGTCCGAGTTTTTCAAGTTTATCGTATTGTTTCTTCTTCTCAATACGCATGAGTGCATCCATCTTCTTTTTGTAATCAGAGATTTTTCTTTCAAAGTAGCGAAGTGACCTCTTCTTCCTCAAAACCCCTGATACTTTCACCTTTCGTGAAAATTTTCTAAGAAGACCGAGGTTATTATCGCTTTTCGTCTTTTTTACTACCACATTAACTGCCATATGTGTGGGATACTACCATAAATCTATTTTGAAACAAGGGATATGTACATCAACTTAATTAATACTTGATTTTATCACCATCTTCAAAATCCTTATATGCTTTCTTTGCTAATTTATCTGCTTCTCTTGACTTCTCCGCACTTCCATATCCACTCTTATCTACCATACCCTTATATATTGTTTTTCCTGCATAATACCAGTTCTTCGATTTTGCAACAGCATCCGCATCTTCGTCACTTAACCCTTCTGCTTTTGCAGAAATATATTTTGCCATCGCCTTTTTTGTCTCAAAATTCTTTTTTATTTTCTTCATAATGGAAATTCCAGCAGTAATAGCCGTTGTTAGTAATAGTGCTACACCCGCAGAACTTTCGATAAACTGAGGAGAATCACCAATTGCATCTACAACCTTTGAAAACCCATACTCTTGTGATAACGCAACAATATCAGAAACTTTCCCAGCCATCAATAAACCAGCTGCAGCAAGCCCTTCCAAGACGGTAGCTTTTACCCACTTGCTTGGGTTTGCTACATTCTCTTTTATATGTTGTGCAAGCTCCTTCTTTTTTACATCATACTCACTCTCTACGTACTTACCTTCAGTGTTTTTAGTTTGTTCTAACTCCCTTGCTATTTCTTTCATTTTTTGAAGTTTTTCGATTGTAACTTTTGATGCATCTATCCCTTTAAGGAACTCCTCTTTTTGGATTACCTCCTGTTTTTTTCCGAGTTCACCAAGTTCTTTTTTCTTCCCTCCTATTTTAAATTTTTCAAACATTCCCATATTAGTTGCTCTCTTGAGATGGTGTGTCAACCCCATCCATTAATTCTGATAATAAACCATTTACAACTTCTAAATATTGATTAACCTCTTCTTGCGTAGCGGTCTCATTTCTCACCTTTTCCGCAAGAGCTTTCAATTCTTCTAATTCCATCATAATACTTTTATACTTGAATTTACTTAATTATGGATAAGCAACTTAGATTATACCTTTTTATTCCAAAGAATACAAACTTTTTAATTCAAGTCTAAAAAATTTGCCTTTTTCAATGAAATTTCTACAATAGGGGAACACTTATTGCCGGAGTGGCGGAATTGGTAGACGCGTGCGACTCAAAATCGCATGTCTTCGGGCGTGTGGGTTCAAGTCCCACCTCCGGCACAAGATTGAAATAGGAATCACTATCGGTTCCTTTTTCTTTAAGTTATCCTCTAATCGACTATAGAAGAAGCTATTCTCTGTAATCTAGTACAGAGGCGTACCTCCGACACTAGATTGAAATAAGGACTGGTCTTGTTGCACAAAAACCAAAAACCACTGCTGACGCAGTGGTTTTTGGTTAATCCTCTAAACCCCCAGCTTCAGCTTGGGTGTACATTTGAAGGCAAGGCCGTAG
>JALVJP010000083.1 GCA_027028225.1 Candidatus Parcubacteria bacterium | reverse complement strand
CTCACTTTAAGTTGTATATTGGGGCAAATAGCAAAAGTGGTGTCACTCCAGGGGTAGTACCACTTTATGTAGACAAACAAATATCGTGCTTATTCTCTGGATTCCGCATCAAGTGCGGAATGACAGCAGGGCGGGTGTAATTTTACACCCGCTCTGCTTTTCAAGTATAACACTTCACGATCGTGAAATGTTTTACTTCGTAAAGAAGGTGGCGGTTTAGGTGTTCGTTTACTAGGAATACTTGCGCACAAAGAGATTATCAAGTAGAATAATAATGTATGGAAACACGAAAACAGAACTATGTGAACTTTCAACCAGAAACAATACCAGTTCCAGAAACACCAACAAAACCGGTAGAACCAGAAACACCAACAAAACCACACACGCCAGAAAAAGAACCTGATACACTCCCTTCTCCGCTTATCACCCCAAGCCATGACCCCGCAATAGAACCCGCAAAAAATTAGTCGAGTATGCCTTTTGAACAGTTTCAAAATTCAATAGAAAAAGAAGGGAGAAAGGTTTCTAACCAAGAATTTGAACGGTTTACAGGAATGCTTGGATCATTCCCTCATCTACAAGAACTTTCAAACTTCCTCTCCTCGTCTCAAAAAGATCTTCTCCCAAAGATAAACAACGAGATCGCGCAGACAGAGAAAAAGTATTTAGAGGGGAAATATACTCCCGAAAAACTCTCCACTGAACTCTCAAAAACTCATCAAGAGATTAACGATTATGAGAAACACTATCGTGACATCGAAAAGATCCTTGATGATTTTTCTGAATCAATTGGATTTGATGTGAGGACGATCCTCCATAGTGCAGAAATACACGAGGATCCACTTCCGTTTGATAGAAACTTTTTTGGAGCAGAAAGCGTGGAATTAAACCCTCGTCTACAAGAAATGGTAAACAAAAAGCTTCTCGTTGACCTTGCAGTGCAAGGATTCTCCCTCAATGCATTTGGTGGGTACCATGTTTTTATGAACGAGGAGCTTCCAGAAGAGCAGAAAAAGCTCTACACGAAAGAGAAGTATCTTGGAAAGATGTTTCATACACTCTCGGTTTTTGGAGAGCGAATTCACCCACCACAAGGTCTCCCTATGGGTGTTCTCGGGAGGGCTGAAGTTACGAAGAAAGACGGAAAACTTGGTTTCTCTGTATTCGGAGTTGATGAATCTATTCTCACGCAAGAATTATTTAAGGGGTTCTATGAGTATCTCGTGCTTGATACTTCCATTCCTGCAAAAGGGAGTATAAGTGAAGAGGAGGCGCAATTCTTTGAAAAAGCGATATCAGGACATATGGTTGAGCCGATTGGGTTTGTTCTTGGTCCGATTGTCGCACAGAAACTCGTGGAACACTTTAATAAACTCACAGAAAAGTATCCCGAGAAGGTTCGAGAGCTTATTGAGTTGAGAGATGATAATGCACCACCCCTCCTCACCCAAGCGCTTCTCTTCAAGGTTGCTACAATGCTTCCTTACGAAAAATTGAAAAAATTCTACGAAAAAGCACTTGCTGATGGGGAGGTAAACATTGAAGACATCCAAGAGCTTCGAGACGCGAAAAATAGTTTCTATCAGAAATAGAAAAAAACGACTGCAAAAAGATGAGCGATCGCTCATCTTTTCTATTCTATGCTATCATAACCCTATGATTTCATTATTTAAAAAGAGAGTACTCGTCGTAACACACTCGGGTTCCTTCCATGCGGATGACATTTTTGCAATGGCAACGCTTATGCTCTACTTCAAGCAGGAAGGAATCGCATGGAAACTTATACGCACGAGAGATGAAGATATTATTCGACAAGCAGATTATGTATTCGATGTGGGAGGAGTCTATGACCCTTCTCAGCGTCGCTTTGATCACCATCAACCAGGGGGTGCAGGAAAGAGAGGGAACGGAATTCCCTACGCAGCGTTTGGGCTCGTATGGAAAGAGTATGGACCAAAACTCGCAAACGGAGATGATCAAGTCGTTCAGGATATCGATAAGCGGATTGTTCAAGCAATTGATGCGGTAGATAATGGGGTTTCCATTACAAAAGAGTCAGATTACGGAATTTATGATTATGGAATTCATGGAATTGTATCTGCGTATCAAAATAGTTGGAAAGAACCACTCGACGACGAACGGCGTTACAAAAATTTTCTTAAACTTGCACGCTTCTTTGCAGAAACGCTTAAAAACGATATAGAACGAACAGAAGATAGGCTTGAACTTCTTAAACTTATTGAGGAAGCGTATCAAAAATCAGAACATAAGGAAATTATTGAAGTCCCTTACCATATTGGAATAAGTGAAATGGTGCAGGCGCTCCATAAATATCCTGAAGTGCTCTATGTTATTGCGAAATCAAATGATAAGTGGAAAGTGATGGCAATGAGAAAAGTTCCCTACAGCTTCGAAAATCGAAAATCATTCCCTAAAGAGTGGGCAGGAAAGCGAGGAGAGGAGCTTCAAAAAGTTACCGGAGTATCTGATGCGGTATTCTGTCATGATGAGCGTTGGCTCGTAGTAACTGAAACGAAGCAAAGTGCATGGAAAATCGCTGAGCTTGCGTTGATTGATTAAGAAAAAAGAAGGAATAAACCCTTCTTTTTTCTTATAAAACACAAAGTCCGCGCACCAGGACTTGAACCTGGGACCACGGAGGTATATGTCCCATCTCGAAACGGCGTTCGGAAATAATGTAAATAGTCCGCGCACCAGGACTTGAACCTGGGACCACGGAGGTATATGTCCCATCTCGAAACGGCGTTCGGAAATAATGTAAATAGTCCGCGCACCAGGACTTGAACCTGGGACCACGGAGGTATAAGCTCCGCGCTCTACCAACTGAGCTATGCGCGGACTATTTACATTATATTCCTCACTTGTTTCGATAAGCTCCGCGCTCTACCAACTGAGCTATGCGCGGACTATTTACATTATATTCCTCACTTGTTTCGATAAAGATTAAAAATCTTTCTTAACGTCGCTCGCTCGGTAAGTATATATGTATATATACTTACTCTCGCTTCGCTAGTTAATAATCTCCGCGCTCGGACCCTGTCCTGAACTTGATTCAGGAAACTGAGTTTATCCCTCTCTTCACGAAGAGAGGGTCTATGCGCGGATATTGCTAGTGTAACGAAAAATATATTTGAAACAAGTAATAAACTTGCTATACTTATAGGGTCATATCTTCCAAACGGAAGATTGGTATTGTTCATAATTAACTACAGTAATTTATCTATATGACTAGTGAAAAAGGAAGTACCCTTATTGGAACAATTGCACTCATTGCGATTGCAGTGCTTGTAGGAATTCTTATTGGAGCAAAGAAAGATGAAATTATCGCTGAAATTGATTCAATGTCATTTAATACCCCAATTATCAAAATTCATAAAGAAAAACCTACGATAATGAAAGCTAAAGAAAAAACTCCTAGTGCTCAGATTACAGAGAAAAAAGCGTAATACACGCTTTTTTCTCTACCCAAAGAAGAAAGAAATACTATAGGGAATAAAAATAATTCCTCCAACAATTAATGATATCACTACCGTGAACACTACCGCTCCCGCAGCGAGATCTTTAATATCGCGTACATCTTCGTGGTAATCTTTATGAACAAAATCCATAATACGCTCTACCGCCGTATTCGTGAGCTCTGCAAATATGACCAATCCGATTGCAATAACCAAGACCATCCACTCTACAGAAGTAATGGAAAAGAAAAAACCAAGAAAAATCGCAAGTAACGCAAAGAACGATTGAATGAAAAGGTTGTGTTCTAAATGGAAGAGAAGTTTTATTCCACGAAATGCATAGCGAAAACTATTAAAAATTCTCGCAAATTCAGAGGGAACTCGTGAGTGCTGTCTTTTTTTCATATGGACAGTATAGCATAAAAGCGCTACTATACGCTCCATATGGAACAGAACGAACTTGCAAAAAAACGGCATTCGCTTGCACACCTTCTCGCAGCCGCGGTAAAAGAACTTTACCCAAACGCGAAACTCACACTCGGTCCCGCAGTAGAAAACGGATTCTACTACGACATTGATTTTGGGGAGGAGAAAATAAGCGATAGTGACCTAAAAAAAATTGAACAGACAATGCGTCGCATCGCAAAAGGATGGAAGACATTTGAAGGGGAAAAAGTAGAGAAGCAAAAAGCAGAAGAATACTTCAAAGGAAATGAGTATAAGCAAGAACTCATCGAAGAAATTGCAAAACGAGGTGAAGATATTACACTCTACACATCAGGAAAATTCACCGATCTCTGCCGTGGAGGGCATACTGAAGATTTTCAGGATATCGCAATGGACGCATGGAAACTCGATCGTGTGGCAGGTGCATATTGGCGAGGAGATGAAAAGAATCCAATGCTCACACGAATCTATGGTCTCGCATTCGATACGAAAGAGGAGCTTGAAAATTACCTTATACAACGCGAAGAAGCGAAAGAGAGAGACCACAGAAAGCTTGGAAAAGAATTAGGTCTCTTTGCCTTTTCTGATCTTGTAGGACCAGGTCTCCCCCTCTTTACACCAAAAGGAACAAAGATACGCGAACTTATTGTAGATACGATTGCGGAACTCCAAGAAGTATACGGATGGGAGCAAGTAACTATCCCTCACATTACGAAAAAGGATCTCTATGAAACTTCTGGACATTGGCAAAAATTCTCTGATGAGCTTTTTAAGGTAAAAGGAAAGAAGGATACAGAGTTCGTAATGAAACCAATGAACTGCCCACACCATACCCAGATATTCAAAGCATTTCCAAAATCCTACCGTGATCTCCCTGTTCGCTATGCAGAAAATACGATGGTATATCGCGACGAGCAGGCAGGAGAACTTCTCGGACTTGCACGTGTTCGCGCAATCACACAAGACGACGGACATGCATTTGTAACCCCAGAACAGATAAAAGAGGAAGTAGGAAATATCGTTCATATCATCCGCTCTTTCTATGAGAAACTCGGAATGCTTGATAAAAACTATTGGGTATCACTCTCAGTAATGGATCCAAATGAACCAGAAAAGTATATGAATGAAGGTGGAATTTTTGAGCGTGCAGAACAGATACTTGAAGAAATTGCACAAGAACAAAAACTTCCCTACAAGCGAATTGAAGGAGAGGCAGCGTTCTACGGACCAAAACTTGATTTTCAATTCAAGGATGCACTCGGACGAGAATGGCAACTTGGAACTGTTCAACTCGACTTTTCTATGCCTCGCCGTTTTGGATTAGAGTATGCTGATAAAGACGGAGAGAAGAAAACACCGGTTATGATACACCGCGCGATTGCGGGTTCGCTCGAACGATTTATGGCTGTTATCCTTGAACACTTTAATGGGTGGCTCCCTCTCTTCCTCGCACCAACACAAATTACAATTATTCCAATCCATCACGATACGCATGGAGAGTACGCAAAGCACATCGCGCAAACACTCACAAAAGAAGGATATCGCGTAGAACTATGGGACGATGAGAAAGAAAACTTCCGCAAGAAGATAAAGCGCGCACGAAAAGAGCGACTCCCCTATTGGCTTATTGTAGGAAACGAAGAGATGGAGAATGAAACACTCACAGTAGAATCGCGTGATCAACAAGAGAAAGGGGTATCACTCGAATCTTTTATTCAAAAACTCAACGCAGAAAAGTAGTATGCAGTATACATGCCCTATCTCGGATACTCATGTAGATGAACATGTCGTGAGGATTAACGCCTTCATCGTCTTCTCACTCCTCCTCGGATCATTCACAATGACCGAAGTATGGAGAACAGCACTTTTTCTCTTTCTCTCACTCGACTACTTCCTCAAGTGGAGAAAATATATTCAACACTCATCACTCGCGAGAATAGCAAAGACGATTGCCCACACAATTCTTCACTGGAAGGCAAAAGCGATAGATTTTGAACCAAAACGATTTGCTGCAATGCTTGGATTCTTCCTTTCTCTCGCATTGTCTGCCTTATCGCTTTTACACCTCTCTCCTGTTGTTACTACACTCACTTCTCTATTTGCACTCCTCGCATTCCTCGAATCAGTATTTAATACCTGTATAGGATGCATTCTTTATAGTCTTATTCAGAAAATACGTTAAAATGACACTATGGCATTTATAGAAATCGAACATACGATACAATCTTTTGTCCACGAAATTTCTTTCGCAATAGGAATACTTGGAGTTGTAATTGTTATTATTGGACTCATCGATTCGCTCGGAATCTATACGCGAAACAGGAAAGATTTTGCAAAAATCCGATATGTAATGGGAAAACATATCGTTCTTGGATTAGATTTTCTCGTTGTGAAAGATATCCTTGAAACAGTATTCCTTAAAGGGAGTGATGTAGAAACGATGGATATCGTCCTCCTCGTCGTCATTGTGGGAATTCGAATGCTCCTCACCTCACACACTGCGAAAGGAATTCAAGAAATGCGTGAAGAGATGGCAATTGAACGCCTCGCACGAAAACGATTAGAGGGAGAAATAGATGATATATCGGAAGACGAAGAAGAGTTGGAAGCAAAACTTAAAGAAATAGAAAAGAGAGAGAAAGATCTCATCCTTAAAGAAAAGAAACTTGAAAAGAAGATAAAAGAGTTAGAAGCACTCGTTGAAGACGGAGATTAGAAAAAACTGATAGGATTCTATCAGTTTTTCTTTACCTCTCTTTTTTCCATTCTTCAATCTTCTTGTGGTGACCACTGAGGAGAATTTCCGGAACTGAATAGGTAGCTCCATGAAAACGAAATTGTTCTGGACGTGTGTAGACTTCATGAGAAGAGATACGCTCTTCCTCAAGTGATTCATACTTCCCTAACACCCCTTCTATTTGTCGCGCAACACTATCGATTACAACCATACTCGCGAGCTCTCCTCCTGTGAGAACGTAATCTCCAATAGAGATGAGCTCTGCTCCCGTTACTTCTACGACGCGATGGTCAATTCCCTCATAGCGCCCATTAATGAGAATGATGTCATCGAAATTCTTTGCAAAATATTTCGCATCTTCATTCGTAAATTTCCTTCCTCCAGGACTAAAAAGGATTGTTTTCATTTTTCTCTTCTTCGTAAATAGAAGTTTTTCACGAAATGGTATTGCACTTGCCTTTTCCCACGCGCGGATAATAGGAAGCGCTTTCATTACCATTCCAGGTCCTCCTCCATATGGCTTATTGTCAATTCTCTTGTGTGGATCATTACAAAAATCTCTCGGGTTGAGAAAATTCAATTCTATCTTTTGATTCTCCACTGCCCTCCCAAGAATAGAGTGTGAGAGATAACAATCGAATGTTTCAGGAAAGAGGGTAATAATATGAAATCGCATAGTTCTAGTATATGGACAGAGAGAAAAAAGTGAACAGAATAAATAAACTAGTCTAAAAGGCGGGGCGTGCATTCGCACGCCCCGCCTGTTATTCCACACACTTCCTTCATCGTTCCAAGTACTGAATCAAGTTCAGCATAAACCCCAACCGAAATTCACTCTTCCTGTCATTCCGGGTTCTCCCTATTTGCGGGCAGAATCCACTCTTCTTGTCATTCCGGGCTTGACCCGGAATCCAGAAACCCCTCACACAATTATCTTTTGTGTGAGGGGTTTGTCGGCGACACCACTTTTGTAACTTGTTCCAGTATTTCAATTCAAAGTGAGTGCGCATTTACTTTCATTTATCACTTAAAGTAGAAGAGCAAAAGTGGTGTCACCCCAGAACAAAATCATATTATTTGTTTACTTACATAAGGTGATAGTAGTCCTAGACAAGAATATTAAGAAATGCTATAAGAATACTGCCTTCTGTATCGGATAACCGCGCTACGGTGAGGAAAGTCCGGACACGTTTTCCCTCTTCGTGAGGGTCAAAAAGGGTAGCAGGTAATACCTGTCCCTGACACCACTTCTGCAGTTTAGCGAAAAGGAATACCTTAATGAAAAATGAGTAATACAAATCAGATTAGGACAATTGGGCTAAAAGGCAGAAGTGGTGTCAGGAGGGATGCGAGCAGAGACGCCTTGTAGGGCAACCTACAGGCCACTCTTCGGAGTGGAGTCTCCTCCGTGAGGAGGAGGGTGAAACGGCTAAATTCCTACCCGCGTGCAAGGCCGTACCCCCCACGA
>JALVJP010000082.1 GCA_027028225.1 Candidatus Parcubacteria bacterium | reverse complement strand
GAAGAGAGTACTTGATATCCTTGTTTTTTATAGAAATCCACAGACCAATATGCTTTCTTATCCGTTTCAAGAACAGATACGAGAATTCCAGACTTCTTTGCTAATTTCTCTACATAGTCAAGAAGCGTTGCCCCATACCCCTTTCTCTGCTCACTCGGATTAACATAGAGCATACTCACCCACATTGTCTGCTCATTTTTGAAGCGATACGAAACAAACGCAACGATTTTCTCGCCAACATAAAGAGATAGATACTCTCTCTTTCCTTCCCCATCCTCTAAATCTTTTGCGGTATGCTTCCCTGTTCCTAATGCATTCATCATCTCAGGGCTTCGTATGGAAGCGTATATCTCTTCTGCGGAATTGATAAGCTTTGCGATGTTTGTATATTCGCTTCTGTTTGGTTTTTTAATCTCAATTTTCATAGAAAGATTATTTTCTTTTATGCTATCATACTACTATGAAAAAAACGGAAGAAAAGCAGAAGCTTGATCTCAATATTGAGCACATATTCAACGCATCAAAGAAAAAGCTCAACGCAGAGGAGAAAAAGCTCATAAAAAAGGCATACGATTTTGCGGAAAAAGCGCACGAAGGACAAACACGCGCGAGTGGAGATCCTTACTTTTCTCATGTCTACGCAACCGCAAAGAACCTCGCAGAATTCGGGTTCGATGCAACCACAATCGCAGCGGGGTTTCTCCATGATACCGTAGAGGATACCGATATCACCGATGAAGATCTTGAGCGAGAATTTGGAAAAGAAATTCGTTTTCTCGTGGACGGAGTAACGAAGCTCGGAACAATTAAATACCAAGGTAGAAAACGACACATTGAATCATTGAGAAAATTCTTCATCGCGACTGCACAAGATCTTCGTGTTGTTGCAATTAAGCTCTGCGACCGCCTTCATAACGCACAAACGCTTGGGTATGTAAAGAAAGAAAAGCAAAAGCGTATTGCACTTGAAACGATTGAAATTTACGGACCTCTCGCCTTTCGTCTTGGAATGAGCAAGCTTGCGGGAAAGCTTCAAGACTACGCATTCCCATTTGCGTATCCAGAGGAAGCAAAAATGGTAGATGAGCTTCTCAAGAGTAGAAAGAAAGTTGATGAACGCTACCTCGAAAAAGTGTGGAGAACACTCAAAGTAGAGCTCGCGGAACACGGTATTCAAGATGCGGAAATTCACTCTCGCGTAAAGGGAAAGTATAGTCTCTGGAAGAAACTCCTCCGTAAAAATATGGATATCAATCGCATTTACGATATCGTTGCCCTTCGTGTGCTCGTCCCACAAGTAGAAGATGCGTATCGCGTTCTCGGAATTATCCACTCAAAGTGGCGTCCGCTCCCTGGGAGGATTAAAGACTACATCGCACTCCCAAAAATTAATGGATACCAGTCAATCCACACAACAATCTTTACCGGAGATGGAGGAATTGCGGAAATCCAAATCCGTACCTACGATATGCATGAGTATGCAGAGTATGGACCTGCAGCACACAGCCTCTATAAACTTGGAGGATCAAAAGAAATTAAGTGGATACAAGAGTTGAAGGAAGTTCAAGAATTTACAGAAAACGAACAACAATTTATGAAAAACCTCGTCGATGACTTCCTTGACTACCGCATCTTCGTATTTACTCCATTAGGAGATGTGATTGATCTCCCGAAAGGATCTTCTGCGATTGATTTTGCCTATGCAATTCATACAGATATAGGACATCATGCCCAAGCGGCAAAGATTAATGGAAAACATTCTGCCTTAAAAACGGAACTTCAAAACGGCGATATCGTAGAGATTGAGACAAATAAGAACGCAAAACCTTCACGAAAATGGCTTGAATTTGTGAAGACAAGTCTTGCGCGGAAGCATATCCAAAACGCAACAAAAGATGATGGAATTATCAAAAGGTTGTTTAATCGATAGAAATAGGGGAGAACATAGAGCAATATGTTCTCCCCTCTTATCATCCACCCTATTGAATCAATTTTTTCTTTGTGAAGCGAAAGTAAAGATACTCAGTAAAAAACGCTCCTACAAAAAAGATAATACTCGTATAGAACGCTATTCTATTTTGATTCCATTGATAATGAAGAAGTGCGAAGAATACAAAAGTTACAATGATGAGATTTATGCATATAAGCAACTTCTTTCCCCCATATTGACTTGAAAGTTTAAGATGTGAAAAAAGAACCGCAAGATAGATAATGGTATACACAATTGCAGTAACACTTGCAGCTGCAGTGAGATCGAAAAAGATATCTAGAAATATTCCAATTGCGACAGTAATATAGAGCCCTTCAATCGATCCGAACCACACTTTTCGCTCAAAAAATTTTGGAAGTTCTCCATCTTTTGCGAGTGCATACGCAACATTCGCTCCTCCAAAAATTGTTGCGTTAAGTGCTGAAGAAGTAGAGAGAAGTGCTCCGATACTCACAAGGAGAAAACCAAATGTCCCAAGAAACGGTAATGCAGATACAGCAAGTGCGTTTTCCTCTGCTGTAATAATTTGAGAAAGAGGAAGTCCCCCTATCGTAACAACAGAAATGAGAAGGTAAAAAATCATTACGATAATAATACTCAGGTAAATCACACGAGGGATTGTCTTCTCAGGAGTTCTTACATTCTCCGAAGCATTCGTCACAAGACCAAATCCCATATAAGAAAGAAAGAAAATGAGTGAAGCGTTGAGTATTCCCGTTCCGTTAAAACTATCTGGGAAAAGGAGTGACTTCTTTATTGAGAAAAGCCCACCAATAATAAACACGGCAAGTATCCCGAGTTTCCCAAAAACAATCCAGAACTCTGACTTTCCCACCGCCTTACTTCCAAAAAAATTAAGTACTGTAAAAAAGAGGATAAGTGTAACTTCAACTATGAGAAAAGTAATTTTACTCGTGGAAATATGGAAGAGCGGAAGAAAGTAGCCTGCAAAACCTTTTGCGAGGAGAGCAATA
>JALVJP010000081.1 GCA_027028225.1 Candidatus Parcubacteria bacterium | reverse complement strand
AGGTAATGTTCTCTCAGCGATGGAAAAGGTGCGTTCCGCAGTGAGCGAAGGTCTTCAAATGCGGGCTGATGCGAAGATAAAAGTGCGCCAACCGCTCGCATCTTTCTCACTCCCGCTTAAGGGAATTCCTGAGGAATACCACAGCTTCATTCTTGAAGAGTTGAACGTGAAAAAGCTCAAGGATGTGGATCAGTACTCCCTTGATACAGAGATTAATGATGAGTTAAGGAAGGAAGGGCAAGAGAGAGAATTTCTCCGAGCAATTCAACAAAAACGAAAGAAAATGGGACTTTCACCAGAAGATAGAGTTACCCTCGTAGTAGGGGATACTACTGGAGTAGTAAGCGATTTCTTCAATGCATTTAAGAAAGAGCTCTCTCGCGTTGCAGGTGTTGAAGAACTTCGATTCGAAGAGGGGGTAGAGGGAGAAACATTTCTTCTTGATGAGAAAACAATACCTTTCACTCTTGTAGTAAATTGATTTTTCTATCTATTATGGTATATTCAAAATACATTATACGATAATTAATTAAGTAAAAGTTATGAGTATGGAAATGCCAAATAATAAGGATACTAATGTAGGTAAAGAAAACGATGCGGCAATAACAAGATATATTAAGAGTTCTGAACCACTTTCGATGGAGGAGGTGGAAAAAGCTCGTGAAGAGGCACAATCTTTTGTTGAGAGGAATATAACAGAGCGTGCTGATCCGATTCAATGTAACAAGTGTATCGATGGGCGACCTGCAATTAAAGGTGAAGAGTGCGCTGGTGAAAAAAAACCAGCTGCCTTCCCGGGTGCTGACCTTGGTGTTGCGATGCTTCTTCTTCAAGAAAGTATGACTGCTGAAGAGGCGCTTAATAATGTGCTTGATTTTCTACAAGAGAATGGAGCCACATTTAACTACCATTCTGATACCCATCACGAACACGATAAGAAGGGAATTATTGGATGTGGTCATGCAAACGCTGCATATGAAAAGAATGAGTATTATGCGTTTCGCAGCGATGAACAAAAGAAACTCGTGGAACTCGTGCAAAAACTTAAAGAGCAAGGTGATCTTCGCGTCTCTGAAGATATCCTCGATGGAGATCACAAGGAGAAAGCAATTCTTATTGTGGATGACCCTAAGGAGAGTGTTCAACATGATGATCCGCAAACAGGGGAACAATACTTCGTATACGATCGTCTCGCACATATGGAGTACATTGAAAAACTTGCTGAATTTCTTCAAAAGCGTGGGTATGAAATTGATGCTGATAAGCTAAAAAAGGATGCTGAGGATCAGGCGATGGCAACACTTGCACTTCTTGGATCCTCACAAGGGAAGCCAATATTCAAAGTTGCAATGGATATTGAAGGAGTTGTAGTTCTCTACCAAGGAAACGCTCCTGTTCCAGAAGATAAATAAGTAAAAATATCATCCCTTCTAGGGATGGTATTTTTTGCTATTATAGAGAGTATGAAAAGCGTATACCATTATGTAGAAACAAATAAAATGAAGACCTGGTTTCTTATGTTTATCTTCATGGGAGTTATTATTGGAGTTGGATGGTATCTCTCCTATTACTACCATTCTCCTACGATTCTCTACTATTCACTTTTTTTCTCACTCATTTCAAATGTATGGGCATACTGGTTTTCAGATAAGATGGTGCTAAAGATGGCAAACGCAAGAGAACTCTCTTTTCAGGAAAATCCAGAACTCCATCGAATTGTAGAGAATCTCGCGATTACCGCGGGTATTCCAAAACCTAACATTTTTCTCGTTGAAGATCCTACCCCAAATGCATTTGCAACAGGAAGGAATACAAAGCATGCAGTTGTTGCGGTTACAACTGGACTCCTTCACACTCTCAATCGTAGTGAACTCGAGGGGGTCATTGCTCATGAACTTTCCCATATTCGTCACTACGATATTCTCATATCGACGATTGCGGTTGTATTTGTGGGAGCGTTGAGCATGATTGCAAGAATGATGTTCTATCGTCGTGGCGATTCTCGTGAGGAAGGGGGAGTATTTCATATTATTCTCGCTATTGTCGTGGTTGTTTTGTTACCACTCGTTGGAACACTTCTCCGACTTGCACTCTCTCGTAAAAGAGAGTACTACGCAGATCTTGGAGGAGTGCTTCTCACTCGTTATCCAGAAGGACTTGCTTCTGCACTCGAAAAGATAGCCTCCTACGAAGTACATACAAAACAACTTTCTCCATTAGAACAAAAACAGAGTATTGCACATCTTTTTATTTCAAATCCTCTCTCTTCACGAAAGATAAACTTTTTTCGATCGATATTCTCTACCCACCCTCCAATTAAAGAGCGTATCAATCGCCTTCGATCGATGGGGGAGAGTGATTTGACAGAAATGTAAAATCATATTAGCATATAAATGTATTATTTACTTAGTTAAATGTATAAATTAGTATGAGCGAAAAAACATTAGGAGAAAATCTTCCGCGTAAACAAGGAGGAGATAGTCAAAATGAGGAAAATCTCAAAAAAACAGAGTCAAGTATTGATAATCTTCTTGCCGAGATTGATTTTCACCTTAAAGATTCAGATGAAACGTTTATTGAGGACGGAAATATTCGCGACGATGAAGAATTTGATATAGAGAAAGCAATTGAGAATAACGTATTTCCTCGTATCGTGAGGGGAAAATTCCAGAAGTATCTCAATGCTTTGGAGAGTGTTCAAAACCATAGAGCAAATCTCGTGAGGAAGTGGAATAGCTACCTTGAAAATCCAACTGAGCATATCGATACTGTATTAAAAAATAAATTTCTTGAGAAAGCAGGCTTTTCAGAGGAACAGATTAGACAAATGGTAGAGAAACTCCGCTCTCTTAATAGTGAGATTAATCTTCTCAAAAAAGAAGTGGAGGATAAAAAAGATTACATTATTCGCGGAAAAACACGCGGTGGAATGATTCGTGATCTTCTTGGAAAGGAAGTGAAAGAACAGCTTGGGCTCTCTTCTGATGAAGAAGTA
>JALVJP010000080.1 GCA_027028225.1 Candidatus Parcubacteria bacterium | reverse complement strand
TGACTACGTGAAAGTAAAGAAAGTCCTTTAATGATCGGTACTATGATTGATTTTAGAACAACAACAATTAAAGAACTTCACGAGCTCCTTAAGAAGGGGGAGGTAAGCGTGCGAGATTTGTTTGATACGAGTCTCTCCCGTATTAAAGAGAGGGATGATGAGATTCATGCTTTTCTCGAGGTATTTGAGGAGCAAGAGCTCCCCTCTTTCAATGAAGCATCTCTGTTGAGCGGAATTCCCTTCGCAACGAAGGATAACATTCTCTTTAATGGACTACGCGCAGGTGCTGCATCGAAGATTCTTGAACCCTATCGTGCAACCTATGATGCGAAGGTTGCAGAGATTTTGAAGGGTGCAGGAGCATTTCCAGTTGGGCGAGTGAATATGGATGAGATGGCGATGGGAACGTCTACGGAAAACTCTGCATATGGCCCAACAAAAAATCCTCACGACACTTCTCGTGTTCCGGGAGGGTCTTCTGGGGGGTCTGCGGCTGCGGTTGCTGCGGGAATGGTTCCGTTTGCGCTTGGGTCTGATACAGGAGGGTCAATTCGGCAACCAGCAGCGCTCTGTGGGGTTGTAGGCCTTAAGCCAACGTATGGGAGTGTCTCTCGTCGCGGGCTTATAGCAATGGCATCATCTCTCGATGTGATTGGTCCTATTACGAATTCTGTAGAAGATGCGGAGCTTCTCTTCTCACTTCTCTCGGAAGAGGATAATCTCGACCAAACGAATGTTCCGCTCTCTGTGAGGGAAAAGTATCGCAAGCAGGAGTATGGAAAGCGTATTGGTGTCCCCCGCGCATTTCTTGAACGGGAAGGAATACAGAAAGAGATTCTCGAGAATTTTTACGCTATGCTTGAGAAGTTAAAAGAGGAGGGGTATGAAATTGTCGATGTAGAACTTCCTTCCTTTGAGTATGCACTCGCAACATACTATATCCTCCAACCTGCGGAGGTGTCATCAAACATGGCGCGTTACGATGGAATTCGCTACGGTCTCTCTGTAGATGGAGAAACACTTCGAGATGTGTACGAGAAGACGCGAGAAGAGGGATTTGGAAAAGAGGTGAAGCGTCGTATTATGCTCGGAACCTATGTACTCTCTGCGGGATACCACGATGCTTACTACTATCGTGCGCTTGAGGTGAGAAAATGGATTCGTGCCGAGCTCCGCGAGGTGTTTTCCCGCGTTGACCTCATTGCATCTCCAACAGCTCCATCACTTCCATTCAAGTTTGGAGAGAAGAAAGATCCACTCTCACTCTACCTTGAAGATATTTTCACAGTTCCCTACAATCTTGCAGGGAATCCTGCAATCTCTATACCATCTGGAATAAGTAAGGAGGGACTTCCGTTTGCAATCCACCTTGCAGCACCTCTCTTTTCTGAGCACATTCTCTTTGAAGCAGGGAAGGATGTAGAGAGGGTGAGATAGGGTGTCACAATTGTGTAAATTAAAGAGGTTTTAATAACCTTTTTTTCTTTGGAGAATTTCAAGAAAGCAGTATACTAGAGTGGTATGTTTTCTGCTACGTGGATTCAAGATCTTATACAAATAATTCAAATTATCTCTGTATTCATATCAATTCTATTTCTCTTTGGAATTATCTACTTCACAATAAAGAGGAGTGAATTGCGTGAGAAAGAACGTGAACGATGGAATGCACATTTTTTACAAGTAAATAGAGGTGATAGAGAAGAAGAGAGAAGTACTGATGCGATAGAGTGGGGTGCGATTCGAGACCTCTTCCACTCACAAGAGGAGGGTGATTGGAAGCTCGCGCTTCTTCGCACAGATGCATTCATTGAGGATCAGCTCACACGCGCCTTCTCTCTCGACAAGAATTTATCGTACGCAGATAAATTGAAAGGGCTCACCTATGGAGATATTCCGCTTCTCGATGAGGTTTGGAATATTCACAAGTTGAGGAACAGACTCGCGCATGAGAAGGGGGACTTTCGTATGAGCAGGAGAGAAGCGGACGAAATGATGCGCTCCGCAGAAAACATTCTTGAATACCTTAGTTGTGATTGCTTATGAATATAAAGAGAAGAAAAAAGAATCAGTCATTCTATATTTTTGGGAGAAATCCTGTCTACGAATATCTTACACGCAGGCCAGAACAGATGATGCGTATTCTCCTCTCAGATTCTCTTTCAAGAGAGGAGCTTTCTCGTTTTACTGAGTACGCGAAGAAGGAGCGGATTCCTGTATCACGCGTTGTGAAAAAGAATCTTACTCGGTATGTAGGGGATGTCTCTCATCAGGGTGTTGTTGCGCTCGTAAAAGCATTTCCTTATACAGAGCTTGAAGATTTTTTAGATACAATTGAAGAAATTGAGAACCCACTCATCCTTGCACTTGACCATATTCAAGACCCACACAATTTTGGTGCGATTGTGAGAACTGCTGTCGCTGCGGGGGTGCATGGCATTCTTATTACAAAAGATAATCAGTCACCGGTAAACGGAACAGTGTTTAAGACATCTGCTGGGACAATTCTCTCTATTCCAATTATTCGGGTAGCGAACCTCGCACATGCAGTAAATAAGTTTAAAAAGAAACGCTTCTGGGTTGCATCGTTTGATCTCCCTGATGAAGGAGAGAGGGAGTCTTTCTATTGGAATCATCAGCTTGCAGATGATCCTATGGTGTTTGTATTTGGATCAGAAGGAAAGGGTGTCTCTGATCGAATGAAAAAGGAATCGGATTTTATCCTCTCTATTCCGATGGAACATAAAGTGGAGTCTCTCAATGTTTCCGTTTCTGTTGCGGTTGCGCTTTATGAATGGAAGAGACAAAGAATGAAAAAGCTATGATTCGTAGAATGAAAAATGTATTATTTAAATCATTTTCTCGAGTAGGTGAGACTGCACTTCTCCTCGCATTTTTCACATTCCTCTCCCAACTCCTCGCTCTCTTTCGTGATCGTTTTCTTGCGGGGAGAATTGGGGTAGGAGAGTCGCTTGATGTGTACTACGCAGCATTCCGTATCCCAGATGTTCTTTTTATTTTTGCAATTTCTCTCGTGTCACTTTCAGCACTCTTACCATTCTTTCAAATGGAGTTACAAGCAGGAAAGGAACAAGCGAGACTTTTTTTAAGTGAAATTTTTAGTGTTTTTATTCTGTTTATTCTCGTTCTTAGTGCTATTTCGTTTATAGTAACTCCATATCTTGTTTCTTTTCTGTTTGATGGATTTTCTTCTCATGCAATTCGAGAAACTACCGCTCTTTCTCGTATTATGTTACTCTCGCCGATTCTCCTCGGTATCTCTACTATTTTTTCAACAGTCGTTCAGTCGGTGAAGAAATTTGTTATCTATGCAATTAGCCCTGTTCTCTATAATTTGGGGATTATTTTAGGAATTCTCATTCTCTCTCCTTATTTCGGAATATATGGAGTTGCGTACGGTGTTATTATAGGAGCATTTTTTCATCTTCTTATACAGTATCTTGTTGTGAGAAAGGAATCCTTTACTCCTAGTTTTTCCCTACGAGGTATTCGTTGGAATAAAATTATCTCACTTACGAAAACTTCGCTTCCAAGAATGGTAACACTTTCGCTTTCTCACGTATTTCTTCTTATTCTCTTATCGTATGCGACACGGTTTACAGAGGGTTCAGTTTCTCTTTTTCAACTCTCGTTCAACATGCGATCAGTTCCTTTGTCGCTTATAGGTTTATCCTACTCTGTTGCGAGTTTTCCTATTCTTGTAAAAGTATATCAAGATGGAGATTATCAAAGGTTTCTTCGTTCCGTTTTTTATCCATTAAGACAAATCGTATTTTGGTCGCTTCCTGCCATTACTCTCTTTGTTGTGCTTCGCGCACACATCGTCCGTGTCGTGTTAGGGACAGGTCATTTTAATTGGTCGGATACAAAAATAGTAGCTGCTTCTCTCGCAATACTCTCTCTTTCTGTTCTCGCGCAGGGAGTAAATTTACTTATTATTCGTGCATACTATGCAAGTGGAAAAACATGGAGGCCTTTTACAATTCTTTCCTCTTCTCTACTTATCACTTTTCCTTTCCTGTTATTCCTCTCTCGTATCTTTACTACTAATAGTTATTTTCGTTCGAATGTAGAATCCATTTTCCGTATCCAGAATGTTCAAGGGAGTGAGGTCTTGGTTCTCTCGATTACTTATGTGTTTTGGACTTACTTGAGTCTTATCCTTTTCTCTTTCTTCTTTCAAAAAGATTTTCCTTTCGTACGAAAATTTCCCGAGAGGTTAACTCCATGGAAATCATTTTTTCAATCATCTGTCGCAAGTGTATTCCTCGGGCTCATACTTTACTATATTCTCCATATGAGTGTATCACTTTTTAATCAGCATTATACATTAGGACTTTTCCTCCATGCTACTATTTCTGCTTTTCTTTCGCTCATCTTGTGGTTTGCACTTCTTATTTTCCTCAAAAATGAGGATGCGTATAGTTTTAGACGGGTTGTTACGCGCTTTTTCAACTCTTTCAGAAGACAGATTTATCGAAAAGATGTTACTGGAGATATTGAAATACATTCTTAATGCGGTATTCTGTAGAGAATGAGTAGAATAGAGAATCTAAAACGAAATACCATCGCGGTGTATGGTCCTAGACAGGGTGGATGGTTTGATGAAGAATCATTGCTTTTCCTCGCGCTTCAACTTGGAAAAGAAATCGCGAATAGAGAAGATATACTTGGAATACCTATGATTCCTGGTTTTTCTTATTGGACTGCAAAAGGGGCAAAAAAGGCAGGATCAAATTGTATTATTGGTTTCTCCCCTGCAGCACATGAGGAGGAACACGATAAGCGTTATGCTCTTCCTCTCCGATTTATTGATACCGTCATCTATACTGGATTTGGTTCATCTGGAGCAGAGCTTCTCCTCTCTCGGTCTTCCGACATCGTTCTCTTTGTTCATGCGGGAATTGATCTTTACCACGCTTTTCTTGTTGCTCGTGAACAAGGTAAAGAAATTCGTTTCTTTTCAGATTCTTCATTAGGGAGAGACGAACTCCTCTCCTATCTTAAAGAGAAAGGTGAAATAAAAGATGGAGATTTTCTTATAACGAATAATTTATCGCAACTTCTCGGTAAATAGTTTTTTTGCTGAGTTTTTCATATGTACGGGTTTTTTGTCTAAAATTGCTTTTTAATAGTATTTTTATATAATGAAGTTGTAAGTTTAATATAATTTGAAGTATGACAATGCCTCCATTTCAACATTTTAGCGAAGATGAAAAGCGAGCAATTCGTCGTTCCCATGAGATCGCAATCGAACACGGGCAGAATAATGTTTCTGCTATTCACCTGCTTGCAGCAATAGTTCTTGACGATGAATCTCCTTTTGCCTTACTTTCAAAGAAAATCGGTTTTCAATACGATCGCTTTTTCGGTGACTTTGTTGAGAAGCTAGAAGGAGAGGGTTCTCTCCGTTCAAATATAGCAGAAGGACCCCAGCAGATGTTTCTTACTGCTGATTTGGCACAAGTAATCGAACATTCGATGGCAGTAATGAAGAAAAGAGGGGATACTGCGATTAGCTCGCATCACATCCTTATTTCTCTTACCAGTGTTCCAAGTGACGCACAACAATTTCTTCTCCAGTATGGAATTACAAACGAAAATATACAGGGTGCACTCCAAGAGCTTGAGGAAGAGAGGGAACAGTTCGAACAATCTTTTGAGAGAAAAAATCGAACACTTTTGAAATACTCAGAGGATCTTACCCAACTTGCACGGGAACATAAACTCGATCCTGTCATTGGGAGAGATGAGGAAATTCAACGACTTATTCAAATTCTCTCTCGTCGTGTAAAGAATAACCCACTCCTTATAGGGGAGCCAGGCGTTGGAAAGACTGCAATCGTAGAAGGTCTCGCACAGCGTATTGTTCAAAATGATGTTCCTCAAAATCTTGTGGAAAGTCATCTCATTATGCTCGATATGGGGCTCCTCCTTGCTGGGACGAAGTATCGTGGGGAATTTGAAGATAGGTTAAAGCGTATCATTCGTGAAGTTGAGAATAGTAATGAGAATATTATTCTTTTTATTGATGAAATTCATACACTTATTGGGGCTGGTTCGTCCGAAGGATCGATGGATGCAGCGAATATTCTTAAACCCTCACTTGCTCGTGGAAAATTACGCGTGATTGGATCTACTACACGTGATGAGTTTCAAAAATACTTCGAGCGTGATCGTGCACTCGTGCGTCGTTTCCAGACGATTTATGTGGAAGAACCAGATGTAGAAGAATCAAAGCGTATTCTTCAAGGACTTCGACCATACTACGAACTCTACCATGGGGTGCGAATTGCTTCGGATGCGATTGATGCTGCGGTTGATTTCTCGGTGCGCTACATTAATGATCTAAATCTGCCTGACAAAGCAGTTGAACTCATCGAGGAGACATCATCACTTGTGAAGATATCTCTCCAAGATCTCCCTCAGGATGTAAAAGAGGCAAGTGGTAAGTTGAAATCACTCGAAATAGAGAGAGAAGCAATTCTTGCGAAGCGAATTCCAGAAAGTGAAAAGAAGAAAAAGGTTCGTGTAATTGAACGAAAGATGGAGAAGATTCGTTCCTCAGTAGAAGAACTTGCGGAAAAGTGGAAGAAAGAGAAAGGTCTGTTTGAAACAATTTCGGAAATCACAAAAGAAATTGAGACTGCGAAAAGGGAAGCACAGCGTGCGGAACGCGAAGATTCTTTTGCTGAGGTTGCACATATTCGTTATGGAAAAATTCCAATCCTCGAAAAGAAACTCACACAAGCTCAATCAAAATTAAATCGTCTTCAAAAAGAGAATTCTCTCTTGCGTGATGAAGTTATACGAGAGGATATTGCACGGGTTGTTTCTCGATGGACGGGAGTTCCACTTACAAAAATGATTCAGAGCGAACAGCGACGCCTTTCTCAACTCGAAGACATTCTTCGTGAACGAGTGAAAGGTCAGGACGAAGCAATTCAGAAGCTTGCTGATGCGATTCGTCGTTCTCGTCTCGGTGTTTCAGACCCGAAACGACCAATAGGTTCTTTCCTCTTCCTTGGTCCTACGGGCGTAGGGAAGACAGAACTCACAAAAGCTCTTGCAGCGTTTCTCTTTGGGGACGAGAAAGCACTTGTACGAGTTGATATGTCTGAATTTATGGAGAAGCATGCGGTATCAAAGCTTGTAGGTGCTCCTCCTGGTTATGTAGGGTATGAGAATGCAGGAATTCTCACGGAGGCAGTTCGTCATCGTCCTTACTCAGTTATTCTTTTCGATGAGGTTGAGAAAGCACATCGTGATGTCTTTAATATCCTTCTTCAAATTCTTGATGACGGTGTACTCACAGATAGTAAAGGGAGGGCAGTTGATTTTCGCAATACGATTATTATTCTCACCTCAAATCTTGGAGCAGAGTACTTTCAGAAGATGCAATCTATTGGATTTTCTACTGACAGAAAACAAGAAGAGGGAAATCTCGTATTTCTCAAAGATAAGGTGATGGAAGCAGTGCAAGATTTTTTTAGGCCAGAATTTCTCAATCGTCTTGATGAAATTATTCTCTTTAATGCGCTTACAAAAAAGGATTTGAAGGATATTGTTTCAAGAGAGATTCAAACGCTTGAACAGCGCCTTGTATCGAGAGGGATTCGTATAAAGCTCAATGCATCCGCAGTTCAGCATCTTATTGAGAAAGGGTTTGATCCTAAATACGGAGCACGATCGCTTAAGCGTGTGATTGAGCGAGATCTCACGAATCTCATCGCACGTTCGCTTATGGGAGAAGATAGTCAGGATAGAGTACTTACTATTAGTTCAGACGGAGAACAACTTGTTCTCAAGAAAAAGAGTGAAATAAAGGTAAACAAGAGAAAGACACGCTCTCGAGTTGTAGGAAAAAAACTTGCAAAGACCTTATAATTTGATAGAGTGTGAACCGGTAGGAGATCCCCCTCTCCTACCAACTTGCGTCGGTGGCAGAGTGGTCAATTGCACCTGACTGTAAATCAGGCGGCGTTAGCCTACGGCGGTTCAAATCCGTCCCGGCGCACCTAACAAAGGAGAATACATTGATATTCTTCTTTTCTTTTTCCTTCATTTCTTTATACTTTGTATATGGGGTATAAGTCGAGTTCTTACTACTTTATGGTATTTATTGTAATTTCCGTTTGGTTCTTTTCATTTATCCCGATCTTTCAGAAGAAACTCTCTCAGACAGAGGAGGAGTTTTTACATGCTCAGATGCGTATCGCTCAAGCAGATGTGTTGAACAGGAAGGTAATAGGAGGATACATAGATGGAGTTTGTATTACAAATCCAGATATTCTTTTTATAGAAAATCTTGCTATTGAAGACGTGGATAGTTTTATATGTCGAGATTCGAATAAGGATTTTGTTCTTGCAGTAGAGAAGAATGGAGAATGGTATTGTGTCGATAGTGAAGGTTTTGCTGGTTATATAGGAGAGGATTCGATGGCAAGCACTTGCACTTCCTAATATTTTCTCTATAATACTGCCGTATTCATTTATTATAGTAAATTGTATTATGTCACAAGATAAACTGGTTACACTCTACAACGACGAAGCAAATGAGTTTATTACCACAAAGAAGAGTGGAAAAAAGGGGAATAATATAAAAATTTCTCTTAAGAAATACTCAAAGAAACTTAAAAAACATGTTGTTTTCACACAAACAAAGAAAATTTTTAGGAAGAAGAAGGCCTAAATTTTTTGTTATGGGCGATTAGTTAAATGGTATAACAACGGTCTCCAAAACCGTTATTGGGAGTTCGATTCTCTCATCGCCCGCATAACGAAAG
>JALVJP010000079.1 GCA_027028225.1 Candidatus Parcubacteria bacterium | reverse complement strand
CCTCCTTGAGAGCTTTTATGACAGACTGCTCATCCTCTGGATATTGAGCAATCTCATCTTCCACACTCTCTTCCCTGAATGCTGTTATCTCAACGTTAGATTTGAGAAACAACTCCGGGTGTTTATACACCTGCATCATATCGATGAGTGTTGCAGGGTACCAGCTTACGTCGCTTACCGACGAAAGATCTATAATAAAATCTTTCGTCTTAAATGTTCTCCCGATACGCTTTATATAAAAACGCGTATCGGATTCTCTCTTGTAGACCCTCGCATCCCAAGGAATTGCGAAAGTCTTTTCGTCAAAATACACACTCGATATTTCAACGAAACCACCTTCTCCTCGTTGCAGATGCCTTACCTGACGTGGGATGAAGATTTCCAGCCTTTGTTTTTCCATGATACTTATTTTTTAGGATTCGTTTTTATTTTTCCATTATTTGAGAAAAAAGCAAGCACTCAACTTGAATTAACACCTGAACTACACACATTATGTGTCATCTACCTACTCTCCCTGTCATCCCCATGAAAGCGGGAATCCGGAGTTTACCACAGTGTATGAAAACAGACATAAAGTTGATATTGGTAAATAACATATAAACTAGATAGAAGTGAATAAAGAAATAAAGTATCTCACTACAATGAGACATCATTTGACAGACCTCTCTCTCTTTGCTATTTTTCACATAAACCTTTAAAATCAAAACGTATGAAAACAAAACATGTTACGAGAGAAAGGGACGGAATCTTTGTTCTTGTCCTCAATCGAGGCTCCGAAATTGGAGCGGAAGCGGAAGCGATGTTGCAAGCACTGCACTCACGTTCGCTTGGCGGTATCCGTGCCCACCTCAAAACCTTAGAGGAGAAAGGACCGGGAAAATTTATGGAGACCTTCTACGTCGGTTACGGACACAAGTCCATCGGTGACAATGGAGATACGACAATCTTCATAGAGGGAATCTCCATGCTCGCCGCAAAGGCGATTCAGGATTGGCCTCTCTATTCCGGACAGGAATCGTCGACGCGCTACATTGATTTCGCAACACAGCGATTCCTCAACATTTCCGGAACCGATGAGGGTGATCTCATCCTCGAGAAGTGGAGAGCTTTCTACGTGGAAAAACTCCCCTTCCTTGTGGAATCGCTCAAGAAGCGATTTCCTCGACAGGAAGGAGAAAAAGAGAAAATCTACGAGAAGGCAATAAACGCACGCGCCTTTGATATTATGCGTGCATTCCTCCCAGCAGGAGCGACGACGAATGTCGCATGGCACACGAACCTCCGCCAGGCTGCGGATAAATTGATGCTCTTGCGACACCATCCGCTCACAGAGGTGAGAAAGATTGCGGAGCTCATTGAGGAGGCACTCAATGAAGCATACCCGCACTCCTTTGGACATAAGCGCTATCCTGCAACAGAGGAGTATAACGAGATGGTAATGAAACATTACTATTACCATAACCCATCATCTCCTCTGTTCGCAGTGAGTGGATTGGAACACATTTCGCTCAATGATGTTCCTGAGGAGCTTCTACGCGATCGTCCGGCAAAGACGGAACTACCGAAGTGGCTCAACGAGAAAAACGGAATTCGTTTTGAGTTCCTCCTTGATTTCGGTTCGTTCCGTGACATTCAGCGCCATCGCGCGGTGGTGCAACGGATGCCGCTCCTCACCGATGAACTCGGTTTTGAAGAGTGGTATCTATCAGAGCTCCCGGAAGATATTCGACGAGATGCGGAGGTACTGCTCAAGGAACAGAGAGAAGCGATTCATTTGCTTGGACTCTCGAAGGAGGAGATGCAATACTACCTCCCGATGGGATACCGCGTCTCTAATCGCCTCACCAGTGGATTGAGTGCGCTCGTGTATCTCGTGGAGCTTCGCGCTACGCGTTTCGTGCATCCGACACTCGTGAAAGTCGCGCGAAAGATGGCGAAGGCTTTACAGGATGCCTTTCCACAACTCACGCTCCATCTCGACGATGAACCTCATCGCTTCGATGTCAGGCGTGGAGAACAAGATATCGTCAAAAAAGAAGCTCATTGAGCTTCTTTTTTTTAAATAACTACTTAATCACATCTATAATCTCAGGAAATTCCGAAACATTAAAATGTCCGTTCTTATCACTCAAGGTAAAGTATTTTGCGTCTTTCAGCACATTTTTATATTTTTGCATATGTGATATAGGAACCACAGAATCGTCTTCAGAAAAGAAGAAATGTATATTATTAACCTGACGAGAAAGAAGGGATAAATCACTTCCAAGAAGAAACCCTCCAGACAACTCTTCATTTGGTAAAGTATCATCGAAGGGTGGTGCTACAAGCAAGAGAGAGGAAATCTCTTTTGGAAACAAATTTTCCGAGAGATACTTTACAAGGAAAATTCCTCCTAGTGACTCTCCTACCAAAACAACCCTATCATTCAGGTAAGGAATATATCGTTCGAAATGAATTTTCCAATCAAAAAACCTTGCGTTTTCTTTCAAAGGCATACGAGGTCTTACAATTTCAAATGTATTTCCTAATTCTTTATCTAGAAAAGACCCACTCCATCTTTCTTTAGGAGTAAGTGTTATTGCTCTCGTCTTCAAAAAATGTATGTAATCTTCTTCTCTTGTAAAAGTTGTTCCTCCGTGAATAAATAAGAGTTGCTGTTTGTCCATATGGATTCATTGTAAACAATCTTGAAAGTTTTTCTATCCTTAAGGGACGTTCTGGATTCCCGCTTTCGCGGGAATGACATATGAGAATAGAAACAGAAATGACGAAGTGGTGAGTTGAGAACGATACCTCACGCAGGTTCTATGTGAGGAATTTAGGAGGCGGGGCGTGCATTCGCACACCCCGCCTTTTCACATCGCCCATTTTCACTCAATTTTTAAAAAACACCAAACATATGGATAAGTCACCCCCACACAGATTCTGTGGGGGGGGTTGACAACTCTCTCTCTCTCTCTCTCTCTCTTTGCTATGTTATGCGCAGAGCTCAATCTACCCCAAAATAGAAACTTTCAACTTACCTTCTCAGGTAAATCGAATAACAACGAGTGAATTCTAACACCATTCTTTAAGAAACAAAACTTCTCATAGGAAGTGTATCCTCCACGAACTATT
>JALVJP010000078.1 GCA_027028225.1 Candidatus Parcubacteria bacterium | reverse complement strand
CACTTTCTTCTGTTCATCTCTATTATAGTGAAGTTTAGTATTACTGTCCTCAAACTTATCCTTATTTTCTTTCGTAATATCCTCACTATTCTCAACAAGATTTATGAGTTTATCTTCTTCGGTATCACGAAGTTTCTCTACAGCTACTTTTCGCTCCACAAATCTATTAAGCTCTTTAGCAAGTGGCTTTACTAACTTATCGGCCCACTTATCCTTCTCTTTCTGTATCTCTTGTTCGTAATCCCTACTCTTATTATACCTCCTCTTTCCTTTAATTCGTGCAGTATCTATCTTCGTCTGACCTATTTTATCGGTCTCCACATCAACTATATTACCTGCATTTTCTGCCATTTTCTTTCTTATATTTGCAAGGTGACCAAGAGCGGAGTGTCCAGTGAACTTCTGAACTCTTGCCGCATATGGTCCAGCAAGTCGAGAAAATCCTGGAAGTTTCGTGAGGTCAAGTTTTGTTGAGGCAAGCATCCTTGAGGTATTTCTTAAACTACTACCACCTCTCTGAAGAGCAGATCCTATCCTACCCATTCCTAAACTCTCTGCTCCTTTCCCTATAACTCCTATGCCTCGTCCGACTAATCCAGCTCCACCTGATGCGAGCATCATTCCTCCTGTCGCAACAACAGCTGTCCCCGCAACTGCCATTTTTAGACCTTTTGCTGCGTAATCTGCAATCTTCCCCGCAAAATCTCCAGACATCTTTTCAGCGACTTCTCTTGAAAAAAGGATAAGGGTAATAATAACCCCCGCAGGAACGAGTATTCCCATAAGCCTATCAATAAAAGCGCTTCCTGATGAGAGAATTGTTACCCCTATATCCATAAATTTAATTGTAAGGTAGAGGAAGAATATAAAGACAGGTGCCATAAATGCCATTTTGAGAAGACTCTTCAACCACCGATCGAATCCAATGTATTCAATATTTTCCATCTTTGGAATGAGGAGGCTCGAAAAAGCAAGTGGAGAAATAATTGTCGCAATCCAGAGACCGATTGTTCTCCCAAGGAACAAAAATGAAACTTTAAGGAAGGTAACAATGAGTGCAAGATTAATTGCGAGTGCAACGAGAACGAGAATATATCCTTGAGTGCGATTACCACTGTTGAATGTCATGAGATTTCCTCCTGGGTAGAATAATTTTTGTGGATTTATCTTTTTTGCAATAGCAACAGACGTAGAATTCGAATTAATATCTTCACCAACACTAACTTCATATGTTGTGGTATCTACACTGATATTGTTGTAGAGTGTATGTGCAGTAATATTAGCAACATCAATAACAAAGAAACACATATAGAGGGAAAAATTGATTGTGAGCGCAACAATCACAATGTTGATAATTTTTTTACTCGCACTCGCAGAAGATCCAAGTACAAGCTGAAAGGCTTGGTAGAGAAGTGCAGCAATAAACACAATATTTGTGATATCACGGAGGAGCTCCCACCCTTTCTTTACAAAATTATCAATATAGCTTGTGCTTTGGATACTATAATTGAGGAAAAAATCCATTAAGAAACCGGATAAACCAACCAATGTATTTCCCCCGATAACAATAATGTAGTAAAGTGCGTTCATTATCTCACAACCAAATGCAAAAGTTCCACAATAAAAAACATTATTTGTTTTCTCTTCTTCTGCATATACGAAGGCTGAGTCGATAGACAACCCTCCTTTATTTACCTGAGAAGATGAAGCTATCATTTTTTGAGAGTTCAATTCAACAGAAAGCGATGAAGATTCTGTTTGAAAAGAAGAACCTCCTTTTATCCATTGAATAGATACTGGTGCAAAAAGACTCACGCTAAGAAAAGAAATAAATACTAAACGCTTTAGAAATTTCATATGAAAAAAGTATAGCATACTTTTGAAAAGCAAAACAAAAAACACCTAGGTGTTTTTTGTTTTTAATCCTAATATGCAGAGCTCATAATTTTTGAAACGGCAGCACGATATACACTTCTTGAGGAGTAATACCATGTTTGTCCCTTTCTCGTTCCAGAAGCCGAACATATATCCATTGAGTGCCCTTCCCAACATTTTTTCTCATAAGTGACACCTCCACCGCTACAGAACAAATCTTTCCCATAATTAGGATCGTAAATAACACTTATTGGATTAGAACCTCCAAAAAGTTTTACCACCCCCACTACAGGCACAGCAACACTCCATTCTATTGCCCTCCTATCTACATCAATTCTTTTAGGAGAAATCCCTTGCAAAGTACGAAGAGTCTTATCTTTCTCAAAAAGCTCTTTAATATCATACGCAGAAATACCACCCCTTCTTCCTGGATACATATCGCTATAGTATTTTCTAATTCCATCACCACGAGATTTATAAAATTTAAGAATACTTGTTTTTCTATGAGCAGGAGAAGTAAATAAATCGGTGACAAAGATGCTCTTTCTTCCATTTTGCTGTTTTTGATATTCCCGCTCAAGGATAGGGTCTATATCTCTATCGTATTTATTATAGAAGCTATTGACAAAAGTGATGCAATCTCTTGCATAAGAAACTGCCTTTTCAGAAACATTCGAAAGATTCTTCAAATTCAATTGTGCATTAAGATAATCTTTTTCAGAAACAAGTTTTCCATTTGTATCGAGAATATCATATTGGTATCGTGCACGAGCTTTCTCTCCCCGTGGAGCAAATTTCCTCCAGAGTGCCCACGAAAGATCGAGTGCAAGTTCTGCCGCTTTCTTTTTATTATTTGCCACAAGATCTTCAGGAGTTTCTGTTACAACTTCCTTTTTTGTAACTGCCCCTACCATATTACTATTTGCTTTTTGAGAAGCCGGTTTCTTCTTGAAAATATAGAGCCCGAGGTTCTCTACGAGAAGCTCTCCCGGTTTCGCATTTTTATCAACAAGAGAGGCTGGAAGTTTGAGAATGGAAAGTAAATCTCTGTCAGAGATTTTCCATTCTGCTGTTGTAAGATTATATTCTGATAAACGAGGAAGCTTAATAAGCCTATTGTCATCTGATCTTCTTTTAATTCTGTTACTTATATCTGCTATTAAATCAAATTTTGTAACAAAATCTGGAGGAGTATCATTTCCATGATTACCCCCAGAAGAACTATTTCCTGTGCCACTATTATTA
>JALVJP010000077.1:5688-9289 GCA_027028225.1 Candidatus Parcubacteria bacterium | reverse complement strand
CTGTCGGGAGTAATCCTAGGGATGCGAGCAGAGACGCCTTGTAGGGCAACCTACAGGCCACTCTTCGGAGTGGAGTCTCCTCCGTGAGGAGGAGGGTGAAACGGCTAAATTCCTACCCGCGTGCAAGGCCGTACCCCCCACGACTTTTAACATTATCTGTCTGTTATATACTTAACAATATGTACTAAAAAGTAAAAAAGATAACAAACATTACATTGGATATACAAACGATTTAAGAAGAAGGTTTAAGGAACACAATAGTGGAAAAAACAAATCCACAAAAGATAGGATACCTTTTGAACTTATATATTATGAAGCCTATACAATAAAATCTTCTGCAATAAAAAGAGAAAATAAGTTAAAAAAATTTAAAAATTCTTATTCCATGCTTATGAAAAGAATCTATAACGAATAGTGTTAAAAGTCGTGGGGGGAGTGCCGCAAAGAAAGCTATGGCGACATAGCTTCAAGATGAATGGTTATCGTCCCTCTCTTTACGAAGAGAGGGATACAGAATCCGGCTTATAGATACAGAGGGCGAGAAAAAAGAGAAGGAATTCCCTTCTCTTTTTTCTCGCCCCCCCCTCCAATTATCCAGCATTCAGAACATCACTAGGTATATGTGAAAGATTTATTGTATCTCCTTTTTCAAGATGAAACGCCTTCACACTCCTCGCAGGAATTTCGAGAACATAACTTGATATACACTCCGGCGTGTAAGTCGTTGGGTAATCCTCTGGTTTTGCTCGCTCCTTTATATCGCAAAGCTCACCATTCGCGTTAAACCATAGGATATCAATAGGAAAACGCATTCCCTTCATCCAAAAACGATGAACTCCCTCAATCGGAAAAAGAAAGAGCATTCCCTGATTTCTCTCAAGCGAAGAAACAATAGAGAGACCTTTCCTCCTCGTATTATCATCTTTCGCGAGAATAACTTCAAACGGAATCGTATGCGATTTATGCTCAATAGTAATTGGATACCACTGCCTCCCTACACCTCCACGAAACTGCGAAACAAGCAAGATAATCAACACGAGAAAGAGAAGAGAAATAACAAAAAAAAGTATTATTTTCTTGAATGAAAGTCTTTTCATAAATCCCTCCTATGCTAGCATAGCGGGTATGAAAGAGAAGAAAAACTCCATTCTTAAAGATATTTGGGACATCATAAAATTTACAATTACGGTACTCATCGTCATCATTCCAATACGAATGTTCATCGCTCAACCCTTTATTGTGAGTGGGCAATCAATGCTCCCAAATTTCCATAATGGCGACTACCTAATCGTAAACGAAATCGTTTACAAGAAACGAAATCCACAGAGAGGTGAAGTTGTCGTATTCCGCCTCCCCTCAAACCACCACCGCTTCCTCATAAAGCGTATAATAGGGCTTCCTGGGGAAACGGTAAGTATTCAAGAAGGAAAAGTTACCATCACAACAAAAGAAGGAAAAATAATCCACCTCGAAGAACCTTACATTAGAGAATCATTCTCCTCATACGGAGAGTGGAAACTTGGAGATGATGAATACTTTGTAATGGGAGACAACCGAAACAATAGTTCTGACTCTCGTGTGTGGGGGGAACTCAAACGAAACCTCATCGTGGGAACACCCCTCATTCGCCTCTTCCCTTTCCAAGACTTCAAACTCCGCCCAGGAGAGGAAAAGACTTCGTGAGAAGTCTTTTTGTTATAGAAAAAAAGATATAAATAACCGCCACACGAAGTAAAAGCTCATGAAAATCGCAAACGCGAGGAGAAGCACTCCAGAGAATTGATACATTAGCCCAATTACATCCTTTCTCATTACTCTCTGGAGTGAACGAACAGATGAGGAGAGCGTAGCCCACCAAAATATTGATCCAAGAAAGAGTGCAAAAAGAGAGAAAATAATAGAGTTATAAGAGAGAGAAAATCGTTCTATGTGGAGAATGAAGAAAAGGTAGGAAAAGGAAATAATGACTGCAGGATTTGAGATATTGATAAAAAATGAACCAAGGATATCATCGCGAAAAGAGAAATTTTTATGTGCTTGATTTCTTCTTATCCTAAAACTCTTAGACGCGAGAATAAAAAGGATAAGAATTCCAAAGAAATTGAGAATAAGCTCGTAGTTACGAAGGAATGCGAGAACAGGATAAATGTTGAAGAGGAGGATAGAAGCGTAGAGCGTATCCGAAATACTCGCCCCAAACCCTACGAGAACCCCCTTCTTCACTCCATCCTGAAGCGCATTCCGTGCTACGAGAATTCCTACTGGACCCACCGGAACGGAGATGAAGAATCCTATAAGAAAAAAGAGAAGAAATTGCAATATCATAGTTGTAAATTATGAGAATTCTCACAAAAACACAAGATTTTTATAGCGAGTATGCTATACTCCAACTATGAGTAAAAAATTACAAAAACCGAAAGGAACGCGTGATCTCATAGGAAAAACCTACGAACAACGAAAGGCGTTCCTCTCTTTCGCGGAAAAGAAAGCGGAAAAATATGGTTTCTCCGGAATAGAAACCCCAATATTTGAGCACACAGAAGTGTTTTTGAAAGGGGTTGGGGAAGAAACCGACATTGTAAGTAAAGAGATGTATCGCTTCACAACCGCAGGAGGAGACGATCTCACGCTTCGCCCAGAGGAGACTGCAAGCGTAATGCGTTCTTATATAGAAAACGGAATGATTTCTGATGCACAACCAAAACGCTTCTACTACGATGGGTTCTACTTTCGTCACGAGAAACCACAGAAAGGGCGCTACCGTCAGTTTACTCAATTTGGAGTAGAAGTAATGGGAGCAAAAAATCCTGCATACGACGCACTCGTTATCCAACTTGGATACTCCATTCTTAAGGAGGGAATTCCTCACATTATTGTAGAAATAAACGAACTAGGGACGAGAGAAGAGAGAGAAGCATATCTCGCAGTTCTCCGTAGCTACTACGAGGAACACAAAGAAAAACTTTCAGAAGAAGATAGAAAGAGGGTAGCAACAAACCCTCTAAGAGTTCTCGACTCAAAAGATGAACAAACAAAGAGAGTGAACGAGCGTGCGCCAAAACTTGAAACATATCTCTCCGAAGAATCGAAGCATTACTTCAATGAGGTAATAACCATACTCGATACACTCTCTATTCCCTATCGTATCAACTCACAACTTGTACGAGGAATTGATTACTACGAGCACACTGTGTTCGAATACAAACTCGATGAAGGAGAAACAGATATCGCATTTGGAGGAGGTGGTCGTTATGACGGCCTCGCAGAAATTCTTGGATACCACGAAGCGGTTCCCTCTATCGGAATGGCAATTGGGGTAGATCGTGCAATCGAGTGGAGTAAGGGTAATGCATACCATAAACAGGAAAAAGAGAAGGTGTATATCTGTGCGGAAGATGAGTCTCTCTTCCCTCTCATTCTCTCAATACTAGAAAAAAATACAGATGATAGTGTAGTCTTTTATCCAGATTTCTCTATCAGAAAGACAAAAAAGCATTTTGGACGAGCAGAAAAACTCGGGTTCCTAAAACTCCTCCTTGTAAAAGGTAAGGACGAGATTGAATTGAGAAATTTAAAAACGAGAGAATCACAAACACTTTCA
>JALVJP010000077.1:0-5678 GCA_027028225.1 Candidatus Parcubacteria bacterium | reverse complement strand
TTTCATTAAAAGAATACCTTAATAGATAAGAGAAAAAGCGAATTGTTCCTCAATGGAACACCTCGCTTTTTTCTTATTGTTTTCTCACTCGAAAACGTTTAGAGGAAAGCACCTGAGAGAGAAGCATGAATACTTCCTCACCACTTCGATTTGTGTAGAGACGTAAATCTTGATGATATCGCTTTGTTGTACAAGAGAGGAGTATTCCCCCGCTTATCTCGCGCACTTTTATATCAATAATTACATCTTTCCTTCCTTTTACTGAGCGAATGTATCCCGCACTTATCTCTTCGATTCCTCCTTTTATGAGAACTCTCACGATAGGGGTAAGTGCTTCAATAATTGTCGTCTTTTTCCCTCTCATTCTCCCTGAATCTCTCGTATTTCCTCTTCTGTCATATCACGAAGATTTCGTGCTTTATCAAGAAAGAGAACTCCCTCAAAGTGATCTGTCTCGTGCTGAAAGATATGCGCAAGAAGTCCATCTGCACGAACGCGAAACTTTTCGCCATTCTCATCATATGCTTCTATTTCTACCTCTTCATTTCGCTCCACTTCTCCCACCTTCCAACGACAAGAGAGACATCCTTCGTGCTTCCATGACGCATCTTTACTCTTAGAGAGAATACGTGGATTGATATAAACGAGTTTCTCTCGCTCTGGATGCTTAAAGATAAAGGGAGCAACAACAAAAATGCGTTTTTCTTCCCCTATCTGAGGAGCAGCGAGCGCAACTCCATCTCGCTGAGTCGCAAGCGAATCATGCATATCTTGAATGAGTTCTTGAATTTCTTCACTTTGAATATCTTCAATAGGAACCTCTTCCGCTTTTGCACGGAGAGCGGGATGACCGTCTTGAACAATTTCTCGTATCATAGTTAGAGTATATGAGAATAATACAGAGAGACAAGTTATCCTATTGTGATTTTTATTGCATCTTGTTAAACTGGTGTTTGTATGAACAAAGACAAATCGACAAAAGCACTCCATTATGCGGGAGCAACATTTTTAGGAATCCTCTCTATTATTGCAATTATTATGGCATACATATTTATTGCAAAAACGAAAGGGTGGGATCAACGGAATACTATCTCCGTAGAAGCGAGTGCAGAGAAAAAAGCAACGCCAGATATTGCGACATTCTCATTCCTTGTAAAAGCGAAAGCGAAAAACACGAAAGATGCACAAAAAGTTGTGAATAAAAAAATTGCATCGATTCTTGATGGATTAAAAAAATTAGGAGTAGAAGGGAAAGATATGAACACGGATTCCTATCAAATTATGCCCCACTACGAATGGGTTCGTGTAAAAGAGGAGCCAAAAACATCTCCAGATGGAACTGTCTATTACCCAACAGAAGGAAACAAACGAGTTCTCACCGGGTATGACGTGCAACAGAGGGTGAGCGTAACCATGCGTGACTTCAAAAAGATTCCTGAGGCTCTCGAACTCTTCGCAAATAACGGGGTAGAAAATCTCAGTGGTCCAAACTTTAGAATTGAGGATCCTGAAAAAATAAAAGAGGAAGCAAAACTTAAAGCGATTGCAAAAGCAAAAGAAAAAGCAGATCGTCTTGCAGATGAACTTGGGGTAAGGTTAGGGAGAATTGTTTCCTTCCATGAAGGTGGAGGGTACCGCCCTGTAGAGAGAGTATATCCAACCGCGATGATGAAATCTGCAGTAATGATGGAAGATGCTACACCGGAACTCCCTGTTGGTGAAGATACAGTGCGAAGTTCTGTTACTATTGTGTATACAATAAAGTAGAAAAATGGTTCTCAGTTTTGAGAACCATTTTCTTTTTAGAAAAAAATGGTATAATACTCTCATGGCAAGAGCAAAAACCTTTACAGAAAAAATAGAAGAAACGAGAATCCTTGAGGACGACTTACGAGGGAGAGATTTTGAACGCGCACTGAAAAAATGTATTGGGATACACGGACATCTCACCACAAAGCAACTTATCAAAGTAAAGGAACTCATCAAGTATTTCAATAGGCGCTATAAGAAAAAATTTCCATGGAGATCAGGTATATATGTAGAATTTAGTGAGCCTTTTAGAAAAAAAGGAGATTCCCGTTTCTACTACAAAGTAACATCGATAAAAAATACACCGCGACCAGAATCAGAAGATATGGAAAATGAAATTGTTTTTTCTTATAGGAATCGTGACTATACTGATTCTGATATCAAAAAATTCTTTGAAATATCAGAGAGATGTAGTGAGTTATTCAGAAAAGAACCAACAAAAGAACTTCTTTACAAGAACATTCCACTTGGAACAATTGAAGATTGTAAGGAAATATTTGATATCGTAAAAAGTTTTAAGGAATTTGTAAGGCGACAAAAAGAAAATAAAGATAACAATGGGGGAGAGATGAGAATGAGGTAATACAAGATCCAACTCTTGCTGGATTTTGTTATTGAAAAACTATTTTTTAAAAATCTTTCTTGCAACAATACGAGAACTCCCTATCTTCTTTAACTTTGGTTTTGGAATTGCATCATGTTGTTTCCTTCCCTTCTGGTGAGAAGTAGTTTTTCCTTCTCTCTTATCAGAGAGGAGAAGTGATTTCAAATCTGAGGAAGTTTTTCCTATAAAATCTTCTTCTTCAAATGAACGAATAGTGAAGCTTAGAAGGCGGGAGAGAATTTCTTCCCTAGAAAGCGATGTGTAAGAAGATAAGAATTTCTCAATAAAGAGAGAGGTATCTTTTTGAATTCTCTCTTTTTCTAGAATATTCTTTAACTGATAATGTATCTCTTTCTCCTCCATTTTTCGCTGTGGAATTCGCTCAAAACGAAGTTGAGATCCTGCAACATTTTGTATCCTCTCAAGTTCAGAAAACTCGTGCGGGGTTACGAGCGTCATTGCAACTCCGCTCCTGCGCGCACGACCTGTTCTCCCAATTCTATGGACATAGGATTCCGGATCAAACGGAATGTGGTAGTTAATCACTCGCTCAACCCCTCTCACATCAATTCCCCTCGCAGCAACATCTGTTGCGACAAGAATATCAAAGTTTCCTCTCCTGAAACCTTTCATAATAATTTGCCGTTCACGTTGTTCCATATCCCCGTGAAGTGCAGAAATAGAGAACCCTTGCCCTGAGAGAGTGTCAGCAACGCGTTCTGTTTCTTTCTTCGTTCTACAGAATACAATAGATTTTCCAGAAGAGTATGTTTCAAGAAGTCGCACGAGCGCTCGATCTCTCTCGTGTTCCTCTACAAGGTAGTAGAACTGTTTTACACGCGTTGCAGTAAGCGTCTCTTTTTCTGTGTGGATGTAGAGAGGGTCCTTCATAAGCGTATCTGCAAGCTCTTTTACTACCTCCGGAATAGTCGCAGAAAACATAAGTGTTTGTTCTCTTCCTTCAAGGAACTGAAAGATATTCCGTATATCTTCAATAAATCCCATACTCAGCATCTCATCCGCCTCATCAAGAACAACAAAACGAGGATTGATTTGAATTTTCTCACGAGTAAGAAGATCGAGAAGTCTTCCTGGTGTGGCAACAATAACTTGTGCAGTCTTCGTTCGCTCTATTTGAGAACGATACGAAACACCGCCATAGATAGTTGCACTCCGTATCCCAAGATGACGGCCAAATTTATAAAATTCATCAGATACCTGAGTCGCAAGTTCTCGAGTGGGAACGATTACAAGCGTTTCTACTGCCTTATCTCCCGACATCCGCTCGAGAAGCGGGAGTGCAAATGCTGCGGTTTTTCCTGTTCCCGTATGTGCTTGCCCTACTACATTCTTCCCTTTAAGAATTGGAGGGATTGCCTTTGATTGAATTGGAGACGGTTCACGAAAACCAGCTCTCTTAATAGCAAAAGAGAGTTTTGGCTTAAACTTAAAATCTTTAAACATCATATATAATTAAGTTAGGTTATAAACAATTTATCTCTATTTTGTTTTTTGGAGGAGTAACTTTTAAACAAAGTAAAAACAAAACGAAAACAATTTCATCTGAATCCAGATTCTATCTATATTTATCTCCAGATGTAAAACATTTATATTTGACTACAATACGCACTCAAATACATACTCACTATAATGAAAAATAAAAAAGAGAAAAGAACCACAAGGGTTCTTTTCTCTTTCGTACCAAGTAAAGAAATCCAGTATTCCGAAGAACGAACACTCCTGTTTCGCTCCGCAGGGCCTCATAAGGAATTCAATTGCTATCCCCTATGCAGGTCTTTGGTCTTCGTAACGCGAGGAAGACACACGGATACACATTTGAAGGTTGAATATCATAACCCTATCTCACACGGTGAGACAATCGACCAATTCCTACTCGAGTTTACCTGACACCACTTTTTTGGTGTGAGATAACTTCACGCCAAAAAAGTGGTGTCAGACTCTTCTCGGTAGTTAACTCCTTGAATTGATCCACGACCAGCTTCCGCTAGCCGTGCCTTGTTACGACTTAGTCCCTGTCACCGAATTCACCTTAGGCCACGCGATGCGCAGACTTCGGGCGCCCCCGGCTCCCTTGACTTGACGGGCGGTGAGTACAAGACTTGAGAACGTATTCACCGCGGTATAGCTGACCCGCGATTACTAGCGATTCCGACTTCATGAGGGCGAGTTGCAGCCCTCAATCCGAACTGAGGAATGGTTTGAAGGATTGGCTCAGGGTTACCCCGTCGCGACCCGTTGTCCATCCCATTGTATCACGTGTGTAGCCCAAGGCATCAAGGGTCATGCTGACCTGGCGTCATCCTCTCCTTCCTCCCCATTACAGGGCAGTCTCGTATGACATATAAAACATACGATGAGGGTTTCGTTCGTTACCCCACTTAAGGGAACAATTCAAACCACGAACTGACGACGGCCATGCAACACCTGCCTAAGCACAATATCTGCCATGTGTTTCCACTGCGCAGCCTGACTTAGGTGTCTAGCCTTGGTAAGGTTCTTCGTTTATCATCGAATTAAACCACATGATCCACCGCTTGTGCAAGTCCCCGTCTATTCCTTTGAGTTTTAAGCTTGCGCTCGTACTCCCCAGGCGCTTGACTTAACGCGTTAGCTACGCCTCTGAGAGGGTCGATACTCCCAAAAGCTAGTCAAGATCGTTTAGGCCCTGGACTACTGGGGTATCTAATCCCATTCGCTACCCAGGGTTTCGTCCTTCAGTGTCAGGAGTGCGCCAGCTAGCTGCCTTCGCTTTTGGTGTTCCCCACGATATCAACGGATTTCACCCCTACACCGTGAGTTCCGCTAGCCTCTCGCATCCTCAAGTTATACCGTTTCGGTCGCCCTCCCCGAGTTGAGCTCGAATCTTTAACGACCGACTAATATAACCACCTACGGACCCTTTACGCCCAGTAATTCCGGATAACACTTGGGGTACTCGTATTACCGCTCCTGCTGGCACGAGTTTAGGAACCCCTTATTCATACGCTAATGTCAATAAACTTCTTCACGTATAAAAGGTGTTTACACCCCGAAGGGCTTCATCCACCACGCGGCGTCGCTCCGTCACACTTTCGTGCATTGCGGAAGATTCTCGACTGCAGCCTCCCGTAGGAGTTTGGGCCGTGTCTCAGTCCCAATGGTGGGGGTCAGGCTCTCACCTCCCCTACGCGTCGTTGCCTTGGTAGGCCATTACCCTACCAACTAGCTGATACGAAGCAGGCCATTCCATGAGCGATAAATCTTT
>JALVJP010000076.1 GCA_027028225.1 Candidatus Parcubacteria bacterium | reverse complement strand
ATAATCTGCCGAATGATTCTGACAACAAACAGTATATTGTTGAACATAAATTCGATTACATATTGACTGATCTCTATTTACCGGCAAGCAAGAAGGGTGTTGGAGAAGATAAAACAAAAAGTTTAGTGCCTTATGGTTTGGTTTTCGCTCTAACAGCCCTTTCCTTAAAAATACCGGTAGCAATAGTTACTGATGCTAGTCATCACGAAAGCCCGTTGTTATGGTCTATGGATTTGTTAAGCTCATCTAGCGTGAATAATGGATTTAACAGTAAAGAGTTTACTTATAATCATCTCTTTATTAAAAAGAAACGTGACGGTGGTGGATACACTAAGAATTGGGAAAAAGCATTGACCATATTGATGGGGAAAAATTAAATAACTTAAAAATCTGAAAAAATGAAAACAAGAGCTAGCCCTCTATGAGGGTACACCAAAACCACCTCAATTGAGGTGGTGTTTTTTTGTATGTGCTATACTCAATATGATATGAAACAACACAACAAAGGAAACGCAGTGCTTATTTTAATCGTATTAGCAGCTCTCTTTTTTGGATACACAGCCATCAAGAAATCTGAAAAGGTATCTCCTAAAAAAGAAGATTCTTCTGTGGTTCAGAATGAGAATTCGCAAGCTCACGAAGAGAGAGATACCGATAAAGAAGATTCCGCTCTTATAGAAGAGAATGAGACTTCTGATGAAGAGAGTGGTGTAGAGGATATAAAAGACACAGAGAGTGTGGAGCAAGTTAAAGATATTGTTTGCTGTAGAACAGGCGCAGCTGTTCTTAACCCAGTCTACGAATATGAGTTTACTACGAGGGATAAATGTAAAGCTCCTTGTGTGAACGCTGTTGATGGAGCAGGTCATGCATTTACCTCGTGTGCGATTGGCGGATCATACAAAATTGTAAATGATTCGTTCTGCGAGAAAGCAGAGGAAAATACTCACAATGAACAGAAATTTGATAGGAAACCACCAGTTCATGTGAGCTCTGTTCTTCCTCTCCCAGAGTACGTATATGCACAAGGAGATTGGCCTCCTGTTGTAGAGCATCTTCACAAAAAGTATGAATGTCACGAGGGGAATACCGGAGGTGATGTTCCACTTATTACAGAAGAGAGGGTGATAAACGGAAAGACATTCTGTATCTCCTCCACTTCAGACGCAGCTGCAGGGAGTCGTTATACAGATTACACCTACACGACGCCAGTGAGCGATGGGGTAGAGGAGGTAAACTTCACTCTTCGATACCCAAGTTGCGGAGCGTATGAGGGTCCGGTAAGAGAGAGGTGCGAGTATTCTCAATCACACTTTAATCTCGATTCTGTCGTCGCTTCATTCAATTGGTAGTAGCTAAAAAACACGCGATGCGTGTTTTTCTGTTGGTAATACTCTTATTTCTTTTTAAGAGTAGCAACAATACTATCTCCATCAATCAGCACATCTCCCACTTTCACATTCAATTGTGCGTCGTCTGGAAGAACGAGAACGACTTGGGACCCAAGGAGAATGCGTCCAAAAATATCTCCTTTCTGGAGCACGTCTCCCTCATTCACGAATGATTGAATTCTTCGTGCGAGAATCCCCGCAACTTGAATCACCCCAACGGTAGTATCATCATTTTTGATAATATGAATCATTTTTTCATTTTCCTCTGCAAGCTTTTTCTTGTTCTTAGAGAATACTGCATTTTGGAAACGCCCTGGGATGTAGCGTTTAGAGATGATTTTTCCACCGATAGGCATTCGCTGTGCGTGAACATTTGAAACATTCATTTCAATGACGATTGCCTTGTAGGGTGGGTTAATAAGCGGAAGTGAGACAAGGTTTTCTCTCCCTTTTTTGAAGAATCGAAGGATTTGATCTTGCTCTTCTTGAATTGCGATTACCTTTCCGTTTGCAGGAGAAACAATCGCATTTGTTGCGTGTGGAATATGTCTTTGTGGAACCCTATTGAACCAAGCAAAGAAAAGAAGGAGAATAGTGACGAGAGAGAGTATTGTATATATTACTTTTCGCTTTTTTGCCATATGCGTATTTTACGCGAAAGGAATAGTTTTGCACCTTTCTTTGTGTTACACTTTAGACAATGAAAACGATACGCAGAACATTTCTCGTTATCATTCTATTTTTTCCTGTATTCTCTCATGCATTACTTGTGGAGGAGAACTATATTCGTTCTTGTAAACACTCTGTTCACTACATCGATCAAGATCTTCTCGCTGACATTCAAAACAGCATTCCTCACGAGGAAGCAGTTGTGCTTTTCGATGTGAGAAGAAATCGTATGATGGTGTTGCGAGATTCTTCGCATTCTATCCCTACAAGACGTTGGTTTGAAAATGTGAACGAGCGAAACGAACCAGCAAATCCCTTTTTCTCGCTTTGGGTGTATGGAAATTCGTATCTCGATGTAGAATCACTTCGCTATCGACTTGCTTCTGCGGAGATTCTCAATTGTATGTGTCCGTATGAAGTCTATGCTGCGTATGATGCGATAGGGATTCCCTATCAATGTTTGGAGAGGCATTTGCAGAGAAATCCGTACCTCTTGTTTCGCATTCGGTTTTTTCAGTAGTTCCTTTTAATATACAATATGATGAGTATGGAAAAATACAAAAAAGATTTTGATGGATGGAATGAGGAGAAAAAGAAAATTAATGAGAAGGAAATTTCGTTCTATTACCATGAGAGAGAAATTTGGTGGTCATCTATTGGGGTAAATATTGGTTCTGAAATGGATGGAAAAAATAGTAACTATGAAAGACCTGTTCTTATCCTCAAGAAAATCAATAGAAATCAGTTTCTTGGGGTACCACTCACCTCAAAAGAGAAGAATGGAGATTTTTATGTGAGAGTTGAGTATAGTGACAATAAAGGAATGGGAACAGCGAATATATCGCAAATGAGAGTTTTTAGTTCAAAGAGGTTGTTAAGAAAAATTGGGTTTATTAAGAAGGATGACTTTTTTCTATTGAGAACAGCAATTTTTTCTTTCTTATCAGAAAATGAGAGATAAAAATCGGACTCCGCACGAATGCGGAGCCCTCGGAGGCCGAAGCCCTAATGCTCATAATATATATTATTTTCAGGAAAAACACAAGTGACTTATCCACAGAGAATCTTTTTATTTTTCTGAATTCCCGTTAGAGCCTGTGCCCGCGTAGGCGGGTATGGGAATGACAAGCTGGGAGAGAAATGGGAATGACAACAAGAAGAGAAACAGAAGTGATAGCGGGGCGAGGATTTCATCCTCGCCCCGCTTTACAAGAAAAATGTTTTACATTTTTCTTGTCATCCAGCC
>JALVJP010000075.1:2930-3309 GCA_027028225.1 Candidatus Parcubacteria bacterium | reverse complement strand
GGCTCTCCCATTGTAACAAATACTTCTCGTAAATCGTCTGATGCATCATCAATTTGCTCCACAAATTCAAGAAGATGTTCTGAATCTTTATGCGCAGAAAATCCGGTAATCGTTATAATCTTTGCGCGTACAGGAATTTCATCACCAAGAATTTTCACCTTCTTTGCTCCGTCTTGAATAATTCGCCCAAGTGTCCCTACTGCTTGATACCCTACGAAGAGGAGAATTGTATTCGGATCACTCAAATAGTGCTTCTCATGGAAGATGATACGCCCCGCATGACTCATTCCTGCAGAAGAGATAATAACTTTTGGACCAGGGTGGTGCATAATCGCCTTTGACTCATCTACCGAATAGGTCTCCACAAATCCAGGAAAGG
>JALVJP010000075.1:0-2920 GCA_027028225.1 Candidatus Parcubacteria bacterium | reverse complement strand
TCATGGTCATGTTTAATATATTCCTTCACATCTGAATTCATCGTATTCACATACTTTTTGAATACATTTGTGATATCAATGGAAAGCGGAGAATCGAGGAATACAGGAATTCGAGGAACCTCACCCGATTCAATAAGCTTATTAATAAGGTAGAGAATATTCTGCGTTCGCTCAAGTGCAAACGAAGGAATGAGGAGTGTTCCGTGTGTCGCAATTGTTTCCAATAACACCTGTTTCAGCTTTTCTTCTCGCAACTCTCGTTCCTCATGGTTTCGATCACCATATACCGATTCCATTAACATGTAGCGAATATCAGGAACGGTTTCTGTATCGCGGAGAAGAATATCGGGAGTGTTCCCAAGATCTCCTGTAAAGAGCATATTTGCCTCACCATAGTGAATTTTCACCATCCCCGATCCGAGAATGTGACCGGATACAAAAAAAGTCGCTTCAAACCCTCCACCAAGCTGAATAGGACTATGGAACGAAACTCGCTTCCAAAGTGCAAGCGTTCGGTTTACATCATCTTGTGTGTAGAGTGCTTCCCTTCCGTGCTTCTTCTCCTCATATGCCATAATCTTTAAGCTATCCTCAAACATGAGAGGAACAAGGTCTGCAGTCGCTTCTGTTGAGTAGATTACCCCGCGAAAGCCATCACGTACGAGTTTTGGAATGCGTCCAATATGATCTGCGTGTGCATGCGTTACAAGGAGGACGTCAATCTCACTTGGATCGTAAGCAAAAGGTTCCGCGTTCTTCTCATAGGCATCATCTCCCCCCTGAAACATTCCACAATCAATCATAAGCTTACGATTCTCCTCCCCTTCTCTCATATTATCGAGAACGAAATTCGCACCGGTTACCCAACCTGCTCCACCGTAAATTGTAAGTTTCATCTTATTTTCATTATTCATAAGAATGAGTATAGCATAGCGAGGTACAAAAAAACACATGAGCGCAACATGTGTTTTTCTACGTAGTCATTTACCGATGAGAACATTGACGGTAAGTCAAGTGGGATTCAGAAGAACTCCACCACGATGAAGCCCTATCAAGATTCCCTTGTTCTAAGTGTTTCAACGTCTGCTGGCAAATGACTACCTGTCAGTAGTATAGCAAGTCACTCTTTTGAAGACTATTGACAGCTAATCTATTTTTTATTCTTTCACTAATCCGAGAAATCCTCGTGAACATCTGAGTACACGAAGGCCTCATCTACTCGTTTATAGTCAAAAATCTCATTATCTGAGAAAAATCGTTTCACCTCAATTTCTCCATTCTCTGGAGAATCAGATACGTGCACAATGTTCGATTGGATAGACATTGCGAAGTCTCCACGAATTGTTCCTGCATCTGCTTCCGCTGCAGACGTCTGTCCTGCAATGAGGCGTGCTGCTGAACAAGCATTCACTCCTGAAAGGACGATGAGGATTACTGGAGATGATTGCATAAACTTTTTAATTCCCTTAAAAAAGGGTTTATCTTTATGGTGTGCATAGTGGTCATCAAGGAGAATATCACTAAGGTGAATCATCTTTGTTCCAATTACCTTAAACCCTTTTCGTTCGAAGCGCTTATACACTTCCCCAATGAGTCCACGCACAATGGCATCAGGTTTGATAATCACTAAAATTCGTTCTTCTTTTTCTTTCATATCGCTAATTATCATAGCAGATAATAGGGAAAAAGAAAAAGCGAGATTAAACCTCGCTTTTGTTCGCATCTTCAATGAATGTACTAAGTACACTCAATCCAATTGCTGCAATGATATTGGGAAATATCCCATTAGTAGGTTCAAACAGCATAAGGATAATGAAGAGAACGATTGAATAAAAAAATATGTTTCGTTTTTTCATGGCTATAATTTTTTAAGATTTGTTATTAACTTATCAGAGAGAGAGAGAGTTGTCAAGCCCCCACACAGAATCTGTGTGGGGGGCTGTGGATAACTTTTCTTGGGGGTTTGGAAAGGGCGGACAAAAAGTCGAATGACTTTTTGCCCGCCCTTTCTCTTAAGAGGGTAAACATGATCAGCAAGTCATAGTAAATGTGCTATACTTTCAATAGTTATGGAACGAAAACTTATCTTTCTTGATACAGAAACCACAGGAACAGAGGAAAAGGATCGCCTCATTCAACTCGCCTACCGCACAAGTGATGGAAAAGAAGTGAACGAACTCTTCCGTGTTCCTATACCTATATCCATTGAAGCAATGGCAACGCACCACATCACTGAGAAGATGATTCAAGGGAAACCTGATTTCAAAGGGAGTGAAGTATATAAAGATCTTCAAGAGCGACTCGCGCGAGGAGAAATTCTCGTCGCACACAACGCGAAATTTGATATCGCAATGCTTGAAAAGGAAGGAATTCGTGTAGGGAGCTTCATCGATACGCTCAAAGTCGCACGCGCACTCGATCCTGAAGGGAAAATTCCCTCCTATAAGATGCAATACCTCCGTTACTACCTCGGAATAGAAATTGAAGCAACTGCACACGATGCATGGGGTGATATTCTCGTGTTGGAGAAACTCTTCTACCGTATGCTCAAAAAGATGGTAGAAACGAGCGGAAAAACGAGCGATGAGATGATTGACGAGATGATTGCAATCTCACAGAAACCCTCCTTCATTCACCGTATTCAATTTGGGAAGTATAAGGGAGAGAAGATTGAAGACATCGCACGCGAAGACCCTGACTACCTCCGCTGGCTCCTTAAGGAGAAAGAAAAGAATCCTGAAGGAGAGGAAGATTGGATTTATACTTTGAGAAAAGTGTTGCATTTGTAGGGTTTTCTGGATTCCCGCTGGAGCCTGTGCCCGCGTAGGCGGGCCTGCCGGCAGACAGGTACGAGAATGACATAATAGGGTTGTCATTCCGCACTTGATTCAGAATCCACTTTCACTGTCATTCCGAGCTT
>JALVJP010000074.1:8657-9547 GCA_027028225.1 Candidatus Parcubacteria bacterium | reverse complement strand
GAAAGACGCTCATACAAGCGGATAAGCGTTTCACTTATGAAGAAGCACAAGATATTATTGATGGAAAAGAGGATGGTCCATTCCAGGAAGAATTACGAGAGTTGAACCGTCTCGCAAAAAGATACCAACAACAACGATACGATCGCGGATCACTCGACTTTGAAACCTATGAGGTAAAATTCATTCTCGACGAAAAAGGAAAACCTATCTTGGTAAAAGTGAAAGAGCGAATCGATACGAATAAACTTATCGAAGAGTTTATGCTCCTCTCTAATAACCGCGTTGCACGCTTTATGAAAGATGCTCCTTTCTTTGTATATCGTATTCACGAGCGACCAGAACAGAGAAAAATGGAATACTTAAAAGAATTTCTTAAACTTCTCGGATACGAAGTGAAACTTGAAAACGGAATTATTCCAATGAAAATTCTTCAAAAAATTGTTCAAGAATCAGAGGAAACCTTAATTTACGATACACTTCAGACAGCAATTATTCGTTCTATGCAGAAAGCAATGTATAGCACAAAGAATGTTGGTCACTACGGGCTCGCATTTCATTACTATACCCATTTCACTTCCCCTATTCGCCGCTACCCTGATGTGATGGTACACAGACTCCTCGAAGAACGACTCAAGAATAAAAAAGATCCATTTGGGCAAGAGTGGTATGAAAAACTCTGTGTCCACTCATCTAACATGGAACTTGCAGCAGTCACCGCGGAGCGAAACTCAATTAAACAGAAGCAAGTTGAGTACATGACCCAAAAAGATCCTGACGAAATCCTTAAAGGGATTGTCACAGGAGCAAGTAAATTTGGTTTATTTGTTGCAGAAGAAGAGTCTCGTTCTGAGGGAATGATTCGTCTTGGCGACCTTGGGGACGACTTCTTT
>JALVJP010000074.1:0-8647 GCA_027028225.1 Candidatus Parcubacteria bacterium | reverse complement strand
ACAATACGAGGGAAACGAACGAAACATATTTTCAAACTTGGAGATAGAATCAAAATGAAAATTAAACATATTGATTTACAGAAACAGCTCATTGATTACATTCTCGTAGATAAAGAAATAAAAAAAGGAAACTAGCAATATCCTATAAAAGTGTTACATTAAAAACAACAAGGAAGTATGAAATACTACCAAAGAGAAAAACGCACACGACATTTTGCAGAATTTGCACTCACCTTCTCCCTTTTTATAGGAGCGTTTTCTCTATTCTCTATCACATCTGGTCTCCAAGGAACTCCTCTTTTTACACAAGAAGATGTTGTAAATGTAGTGAAGAGAGATAATCTTGTTGCAAAACCTTTTTTTGGTGATCGACAAAAAGATTTTAACGGGAAGTACATCCTCCAAAATATGGGAAAGTTGAATGATATAAGATCAAGAAGTTTTCTTATAGGTGATTTGCAAAGTGGAAAAATTATCTTCGAGCGAAAATCACAGACACCCTACCCAATCGCATCTATTACAAAATATTTCACCGCACTTACGGCAATTAACTACCTCAAACCAAACGAACTTGTGAAAGTAGATAGTGAAGGGCTTCGTGTACCTGGTAACAGGGCTCACCTCAAGAAGAATGATACACTTACAGTGAGAGAACTCTTCTACCCGCTCCTCCTCGTATCATCAAATGATGCAGCAGAACTTATAGCGCGGCAGAGAAATCGTCTCTGGTTTGTAAATAGGATGAATGCTCTCGCAAAGGAGTATAAGCTCGAAAAAACACACTTCGATGATCCGACAGGTCTCTCTCAATACAATACCTCAACAGCACGAGAACTATTCACGATGATGAGAGAAACTTGGAAACGCTATCCACAACTTATACGAATCTCTTCTCTTAAAAAAGCAAGTATCAATAACTACCAATGGGTAAATATAAATAGATCTCACAACCTTAATGGATTTTTTGGGGGAAAGACTGGATACACTGATGTAGCAAAACATACAAGTATTGGCTACTACCATGTTAAGCTCGCAAACGATAAGGAGCGAGATATCGCGATAATTATCCTCCAATCAGATACACGTGAGAGTGACACGAGAAAGATACTCGACTATCTTAAAAAATATGTGAGTTACTTGCCAAGGTAAAACAGAGGACTTTAAAAAAACGCATTAATCATGCGTTTTATTTCTACTTACTTACTTCGTATCTATCTATGAGATTATTAAGATTAACATGTTTAATAACAACATCTCCATTATTCTTCAACTCATAAGAAATACTCCTTCCCTCATCGAGTTTCGCTGCTTTCAATGCTAATCCAGCTTCTGTACTACCCTCACGAGCATCTGTGAAAATCTTACCCTTACTTCCTTCTCCTACAACATATAAATCGTAATGTTTATTAAAATTAACCACTGAAACCGATTCAGAACCTTTCATCTTTGGAACAACAGCAATTACTTTCTCATTAATAGAATCATACCCTTTCTTAATTTTATTAAAGCGATTTTCTTGAACCTTTTTGATACCTCCTTTTGGATAATACCTATCATTAAAATTATCAGTAGATGTTTCATCAACTCCTACGATAAGACCCATCCCCTTAAGCTTCTTTCCATCCTCCTTCATCTTTTTGAGATAATCAAGTGCTTGCTCAAGACTCTCAGCAGGCTTCTCGTATTGTGCAACTCTCCCTTCAAATTCTCTCTCCTCATATTTCAAATCAAATACCTTGACATCCGGATTCACTTTCTTTACTTCTTCAATTTGTTTATCGATAGTAAGTCTATCTTCGTCGGTCGATCCTGTCCTATCTACGATAATGAAGTCGAGGTTATTCTTAAACTTTTCTATAACATTATCCTTCCTGATAGATGATTCGATTTCAATAGTAACTTTTCGCTTGTTATCCTCACCAACTCCAATCTCTTTTCCTGAAATATGAGGAATAACAATATCCATATTTAGATGAAGCTCACCTTCATATCCAATATCTTTTGCAAATTTTTCAATTGCCTTTGCGGTATAGTAAGCTGCATCCTCTCCACGAACCTCTGCAAGCTGTTCGTTATTGCGAACACCATCTTTAAAAAGAGGGTCTTCAATCAAGCGAACCGGTTTATCACTTGTTTGAGGTCTAATAACAATTTCTTCTTCCCCGCTAAAAATTCTATGAAGTTGCTCCTCACTAAGACTGTTTAAAAATTCATTAATAGTTTCTTTCAATCTTTCTCCCTGTTCTTTGTTGAGACGACCAACCCCATCAGGGAAACTTTCCGTAATATCGAGAGTATTCGTCTTTTCCATACCCTCATGTGTTTTTTCACCTTTCTTATCTTTATCACTTCCAATAAAATCCTCCTTTGTGAGAACTTTCGCTTCAGAGCTAACCTTTTCATCTGCATCAGTAAAAATTTCTTTCTCCATACCCGGTTTAAGATTACTTTCCACCTTTTCATTTCCTGCTGCCTTCGCTCCAATGGTATTAAGAATAAATACAAGTGAAGCAACAATTGTCCTAAATTTTCCTCTTACGCCTTTTCTGAGCTTCCCCATGAAACTCACATCCCCATCATGCTCTTCAATAATACCTCCAATCTCTCCTAATTCTCCATCAATATTCCTAACTCTATCAAGAATTCTATTTATGTCGCCTTCCGCACGCTCATTTTTTCCATTTACATATTCATTCATTACCTTATCAACAGCTGCTTTTATCTTTATTTCATTCTCTCCTTTTATATTTGCTTTGTTAAAATTTCCTTCTTTCATCATAATACTAAGAATGTTAATTACTTATATAACAGTTACTATTATATACTAAGCGATGAATAAATGTCAATACTACGCGGAGGAATTCCAAGTATCCTCATCATCACCCTCTCGAGAAAAATAAGATCCATAGTTATTCTGTGAAGAGTAACTCTGCTGCTGATAATCGTCATTCCCTTGTTCATCATACCCACTTCCTCTCAAATTTTGAGAAAAATTTTCCTCGAATGTTCTTTTCTGTTGAGCAATATGAGGTATATAAGAATCTTCGTCTCTCACTTCATAAATAGTATTCCTATCATTGCTTACATAAATCTGAGGATCCCTCTCGTCAGAATTTCCCCATCTATCTCTCGATAATTCATTTTGCGGTGGATAATACTCTATTCTCCTCTCAAGAGAGTATTTCTCTCCTAGAGGGGAATCCTCTTGGTAATCTCGATCAGCAGGTGGAATATCTTTCCCTGAAGTTCGTCCCTCTCCTCTATTTGAATAGTCATCTTCTTCATAACTATGAGTTTCTCTGTGTATCCGATACCCATCAGCGGGCGAAGGAGATAGTTCCTCTACGTCTTCTTTTTGATACACCTCTCTTCGGTAAGACGGATCCTGTTGAAGAGAATCAGTTGTATCAATTCCTTTTTCCTCCTCTATGTGATGTGGAGTAAGTTCAATTCCGTGGCTCTCTGCGAAACGGAGAATTTCTTCAGAAAATGTATTTTCTTTTCTCTCTTCAGCATCCCCCCTATCATCATCTATATTATTCTTTGCGGTAGATTTCTGAAGTATGACACCTTCATCTGTTTCTGTTGCAGAGTTCTCTTCTGTGTGAGTGGAAAAATTACCATTATGAAGAGAATCTGAAACCTCTCCCTTAAGAGAATCAAGAATTTTCTCCAAATCCTCCATACTGAAGTAATCGATGAGAATCTTTCCTCCTTTTTCTTTCTGCTCAATATGCACACGCGTTCCAAGATTCTCTGAGAGGCGTTTCTCATACTCACGAATACGCGGATCTACGATGAATTTCTTCTTCCTTACCTTGTCTTGAGCAATCCTCCGTGCAATCTTCTCTGCATCTCGCACTGAGAGCTTTCTGAGAATAATCTCTTCATAGAGTTTCTTTTGCTCTTCTGGTCTCTCTGAGAGCATGAGGAGCGGTCGTGTATGCCCCTCATTGATTTTCCCTGAAATGAGTCCAAGTTTTATCTCCTCCGAAAGAGAAAGAATTCGGAGCGTGTTTGATACATAGACACGACTCCTCCCCATTCTCTTTCCAATTTCCGTATGAGTGAGTCCAAATTGCTTATGGAGTTGCTCAAACGCAAGTGCACGGTCAATTGGATTTAAATCTTCTCGTTGAAGGTTCTCTATAATTGCGAGTTCGAGCCGAAGGTTATCATCTGTGTCGTTACGGATAATGACTGGAACTTGTTCAAGTCCTGCTATCTTTGCCGCACGAAGACGCCGCTCCCCTGCGATGAGTTCGTAGTAAACAGACATTCCTCCATTAGGCTTTTGCTCTTCTTTTCTTGTAACAACAAGAGGCTGGAGAATTCCATATTGTCGAATAGATTCCGCAAGTTCTTTCAACGCTTGTTCATCAAATTCCTTTCTTGGCTGAAAAGAATTTGGACGAATTTTCTGAATTTCTATCCAAAAAATAGAGTTTCCTTGGTATACCGATGATGACATATGCTTATATTAACACAAAAGAATTCCTTGAAAAATAAATATAAGGAAACTCTTTGAAATGTGTTACAATTAGTTCTGTATGATAGACAAAGATCAATTTATGAAATGGGTCGAGGAGCGAAATCCTCACGAACCGGAATTTATTCAAGCAGTAGAAGAGGTTGCGGAAAGTGTCATCCCCTACGTAAACGAACAGCGACATGAGTACGTAGAAAAGAAAATTCTCGAACGAATGACAGAACCAGAACGAGTCATACAATTCCGCGTTGCGTGGACAGACGATGAGGGGAACATACAAATCAATCGCGGATACCGCGTGCAATTCAATTCTGCAATTGGTCCCTATAAGGGAGGTCTCCGTTTCCATCCAAGCGTAAATCTCTCAATTCTCAAGTTTCTTGGCTTTGAACAAACATTTAAAAACGCACTTACTACCCTCCCAATGGGGGGAGGAAAAGGAGGTTCTGATTTCAACCCAAAAGGAAAATCGGATGGAGAAATAATGCGCTTCTCACAAGCATTTATGAGCGAGCTCTTCCGTCATATTGGAGCCAACACAGATGTTCCTGCAGGAGATATTGGAGTAGGTGCTCGGGAAATTGGATACCTCTTTGGATACTACAAAAAACTCAAAAATGAATTTACTGGAGTGCTCACCGGAAAGGGTGTCGCATGGGGTGGATCCCTCATCCGACCAGAAGCAACAGGATACGGAGTTGTCTACTTTACTGAAGAAATGCTCGCAACGAAGGGGGAAACACTTGAAGGAAAGCGTGTACTCATTTCTGGGTCTGGAAATGTCGCTCAATACGCAACAGAAAAGGCAATTCAAAAAGGAGCAAAAGTGCTCACAATGTCAGATTCAAGTGGATACATTTATGATAGTGAAGGAATTGACGAAGAAAAACTCGCATTCATCATGGAAATAAAAAATGGAAAGCGTGGACGCATTAAAGAGTATCTGGAGCGCTACCCAGACGCAGAATACCATGAAGGAGAGAAACCGTGGAAACGAGAAGCAGATATTGCTCTCCCGTGTGCAACCCAAAATGAAATACAGAAAGATGATGCAGAAGCGCTCGTTGCAAATGGCGTTCTCTGCGTAACAGAAGGAGCAAATATGCCATCTACCCCAGAAGCAATTAATATTTTCGTTAAAAACAAAATTCTCTATTCCCCAGGAAAAGCTTCCAATGCTGGTGGCGTTGCGACTTCAGGGCTTGAGATGACACAGAACTCCCTTCGCTACGGATGGACACGAGAGGAAGTTGATAAAAAACTTCGAGATATTATGAAGACCATCCACGATACCTGTGTAGCATATGGAAAAGAAGAAGATGGGTATATAAACTATATGAAAGGTGCAAACATAGCCTCTTTCGAAAAAGTTGCAAAAGCAATGTATGAACAAGGAATTCTTTAACATTAGCACTCATTTCTTCTTCAAAGAAAAAAGACACAAAAATGTGTCTTTTTTATCATTAATGATGATAAAACAATTTGGCATAATACCCATTTCGGAGACCTAAAAACCAAGGTTCCCATTCCGATTCGACGGCTTGTTCGCGTTCACATTCGCCCCCTTCGAATCAAAGTTCCCGAGCATCGCAAGCTTCGCAGAGGAAGACCGAGCTTTATGTATTGAAATACATCATCCGTGGCACCTACCAAACAATCAATGTATATTGAAGGTTTTAGTATGTATAAATATGCGGTGTCATACATTTTCTTTCAAAATCTCACCTTAATGTATTTCAAGCAGTAATATTTGGGGAGGTATATACGTATACATACCTGCAATACCCACATTTATATTATAGCGATGTTCCTCCAGCTCGCAACTCTCTCCGAGTTGCTCGCATCCATGATTCATAGTTCATTATCCATTATTCACCTACAGAGATACACAAACCAAGGTACCCGTTCCGATCCGACGGCTCGCTCGCGCTCACATACGCCCCATCCGAAACAAAGTACCCGAGCACCGCAAGCCTCGCAGAGGAAGACCGAGAAGATGACCATGTGTATATTATTGAATTGAGAGATTTTGTTCCCGTCTTTGCTTCATTGAGGGTGAGGCGGTAGAGTATCTCAGAGAGGCGTTCGTGAGTGAGTTGCACGATGTCGAGTTTTGCGAGTTCTTCGCTCGCTTGTTTCCAGTCGTTTTCCATGAGTTCTTCTAATTCAGCTTTTTTGTTTTTGAACTGTTCTATCGCATCAAGGTAGGTTTGTGGCATATCGCTGTGTGCAAAGGTTTCATTTTGGAGATAGTTGATGCTCTCTTCTATCTGTTCGATGTAGTTCTTGTCTGTTGAGTTTGGAATGATTTCAGGTGTCGTGAGACGCCATGCGAGGCGGGGGCTTTCCTCGTGGAGTGCTGTTTCGTTATTAAACCAATTATCTCCTTGATTTGTATTCCATAGGAGTGTGTCCCCGTTTGAGGTTTTGTTATTTCTTATGTTTTCAATGTCTTTCATAGTGAACGGACTTCCATTTCCTTTTGTATCTACATAGAGAATGAGTTGTTCTCCTCTCTCTTTCGCTTCTTTAAGGCGTTCCGGAGAGAATGGAATTGAAGGGATGGTTTCCGGAGTGAAGCCGAAGATGTTTTCAATGTCTTGTGGTCCAAGGAATTGGGATTCTCCCATGATTTCGAGGGCTTCTTCCATAGTTGTTGCTCCTGTTTCAAAAACCGAAGTTACTTTTTCGTGAGGTGCATTTTTTGCGATAAAGTCATCGATTGATGCAGATTTCTTTTTCATACGTGTATTCCAAGGATCAAGTTCAGCTATCTGTTCCAAATCAAGATTTCGTAGTCCTTCCTGTTTTGTATACTCTTGTTGTGCTTTCCAGCCAAGTGCTTCCGCTTCTCTCGTATCGAGTGAGAAAGGAGATGGGTCAATACCGTCTAATAGTCCGCGTGTCGCAAAAATCTTAAAGAGAATGTTTCTGTCACTCTCAGGGAAATCACCTTTTGAGGCAAACTGTGCGATTTTTTCCGAGAGGAAAACTCCAAAAGATTTTTCTGTCTGCTTTTTGTAATCACGAATCCATGAAATGTATTCTCCGGGATCGAGAACTGCTTTCTTTAAGAGAGCTTTTTCTTTTTTTACCACATCTGCATAGAAGTTACCGACTCCCTCATATGCGTGGTGAACATCTTTAATTGCTTCCGCAAGTCGCTTGAGCATCTCTTGCGCTTCTTCTAATGAGAAAGGAATTGATCCGTCTTTACGCATTGATGCAACAAGTAATAAATCATAGACTTCTTCCTTTGGAAGGTGGTCTAAGTGTGGCATCTTAAATTCTCGCGTTTCTGCAGGATCAAGCGGTTTGCGTTCAGGATGTTTTTCTGATGGGAGGTTTCCTGTTGCGAGAAATCCAAAACCTTCCGCAACGGTAAATTCCCTCTCTCCGTCTTGTTGGAGTTTAAAAGTATCTCCCGGTTTAAGCGTATAGAATGGTTTGAGAGCGAATCGTGTATTGGAATCCATATTGTTAAACTCATCAAAAATGATTTTCTTTCCTTCCACCATTGCACGAACAAGCATTCCCTCTTTGAAGACACTTACTGTCGCTCCATTCTCTGAGCGTAAGCTGTCTCTCCCGAGAAGTTCCGTGATTTTCGTTTGATCGGAACACACTACCACATCCGGTTCATATCCTTCAAGTGTTCGCACGAGATTTCGCAAAAGTTGTGTTTTTCCCGTTCCAGAATCTCCCTCAAGGAAAATGTGTTCGTGTGCGCTCAAGAGACTGGAGAGTTTCTCTTTCATATGGAGACGAGAAGGAGTTTCTACATAGCCACGAGTAAGTTGTTCTTGATACTCTTGTAGCTCTGCCATACGAACAAATTTCCATGTTGCTTCGTTGTTCTCCAAGAATGCTCGCTTTTGTGAAATGAGTTGTTCCGCTCTGTCTATTTTTTGTAGGTAAGTGTCATCGTATGCCGTTCCTGTTGTTTTTTTGAGGAAATTGTAGCGAGCGGAAAAGAGCTCCTCTTTCTGTTTCTTAAGGAGTGTGAGTTGTTCCTTCACCTCTTCAAACATCTTGTTGTGCTCTCTTGCTTCTTGAAGTTTTGCGCGAAGTTCAGCAAATGAATACTTTCCCCTCGTTGATGGGTCATACATCTCATCGAGAATGAGTTTCTCCGGATTCTGTATGTTATTTATCAAT
>JALVJP010000073.1 GCA_027028225.1 Candidatus Parcubacteria bacterium | reverse complement strand
AAAAGACTTTTGAGAAATATCAAGATATTTGCTTATATCACTCTTCCAGATTTGTACTTCAATGATAGGCGATTTGCCAACGGGTACGCGTCATTAAAAGAAATAGAAAAATACATGTATGGTAGAACGCTTGGTAAAGACGAAGTAGAGTTCCCTGAATTCAAAGTAGAATGGAGAGAAGGAGAAGTAGAGGAGATACCTGGTCCTCCATTTGATCTTGTATTCTTAATAAGTAATAAAAATAAAGCGGGTGTTATTATTAATGACATGAAAGAGGCTTTTGAACTAATTGCTGATTATCTCTTCTTGTATTTTTCCAAATACGATTTCTCATCGCATATAAGATTGAAATATCCAAATATAGCAACTGAGCTTGTTAGAAGCGCGAAAATATCAATGGAAGATGTTTATCTTGGAAGGGAATATTCCATAAGGTATGCTTCCCTCGGTTTTTCTAAAATGTCAGTGGATAAAGATAGGATAGTTAATTATTGCTCTTATAAACTCGGAGAAGAGATCGCTGAATTCTGGATAAACCCTAAAGCTGCTAATCAGAGATACTCTTTAATGGTGGAGAAATTTATAGAAGAGAGGTTAAAGCCAAAGGAAAATATAGAGAATACTATTATTAAAATACCCACAAGACAAAATAAAACCGTATATGAAATTATAGATGGGGTGGCTAATGAGGTTTATCAGTTACTACCTTCAGAAATTGTAAATAGATTTAAAGAAGAAGAGGAGAAACTTGTTAATTTATCTGTAAGTCCGTCAGATTATGGTGAGATTCCCCGTGAAATATTGGGTGAGTACAAAAGAACATGGGAGAGGAGAAAACAAAATCTGGATTTCCTGGGAGATAGATGGGATGGAGATAATGTAGGTAGAATCATCGGTTTTTTAGTAGATGTTACTGAGGGTAAGGTTAAAGAAATTCTCCTTTCAGAGAGTGAGGAGCACGGTGTGAGATCTGCTATTGAATTTTTAAGGGAATTGAAAAATAGGTTGAATGGTTTTTTCAAACACACACCAGTAGATCAAGTTTCTTCGAGTGATATTTCTAACTATGCCCAGATTTTGGAAAAGGAGTTAAAAAGAAGAGATCCTATTTCGATATTATACAAAGGCGTAACAGAAGAAGAAATCAGGAAGAAAATAAGAGAAAGTGTAAAGAAATATTTAACGGTAAAAGCTGAGGAGGTAATAAATGATGCTAAAAAGATTTTAAAGGACCTATATGAAAGATATCTGAATAATAGGATTGAAAAGCTAAGAAAACTTGAGCAGTATCTTGAGGATACACGGAATTATTTCAGAGACCAAAAGCAACAATATGCCAAAGAAGTATATGATGGCAGTTTAAATATCACACTGACTCCACCTGATATAGATAAAACTGTGTATGGGGTAGAAAAAGAAGAAGACTTACTGACATATATAAGGAATTTCTCAGATTACCTCCACTCGACTAAAAATCTTAGCGATGGTCTCTACGGTATATCACTTTTACCAATTAGTGATGAGTATCTAAATCTTGAAAAAGACCTTTATAGCTTTGGAACTGGGCAGTTTGAGAAGAGAGTGAAGAAATTGAAAGATAAATTTGATGTTGTTAATCTTCTATACTCGCAATCTCAAAAAGACGGATTAATAAGTAGATTTGTTCAAACTGGGCTGTATTGGATAGAGTTTAGTGAAGGATACAGGAGTTTGAAGTTCAGGAAACCTGTTAATGAATCTGCAATTCTGGGAAGGTCCGAAAAATCACCTCGAAAGATAGACTTTGATAAAGCGGTCAAGAACAAGCTTCTGCAGTATATGTCATTAGGGGAACTTGAATCAAAGGATGCAACTCGAGAATCTGCACACTTATACACTTTAGTAGCTGGCTTCCCGTTGTTTGTAATTAGTGGAATTGATGAGTGGCAAAAAGATTACCGTGAAAAGCTGAGAGATAACATAGAAGTACATGCAAGTAGAGAGTATGCTTCCTTTGAAGATATATTGCCATTGATCGAAACAGATGAGAATGTACTGAAAGAAGTTCAGAGAATTTTAATTGTGGGACCTACTTTGAAGGTAATCTCTTTCGAAAAGCGGGATTATGGCTATGTTGTTAGGTATAGGGTGAAGAGAGGAGCTGTCATCAATGAGGCAGAATTTATCTTTGACGAATTTGTAGATAGATTGATAAGAGACGACAAACTTAGGGAAGTTTTGCTCAAGGCTATCCAAGGGCAAAAAGAAGTAATAAGAAAAGCTGATCCTAATAATATGGGAGTAACACTCTATTATATGATATTGAATTACTATACTAAAAAAGTATTTGCAACTTCAAGAGGCTCCGATGAAGACACCATTCCTAACCAGGTTATTTCTGAAGAAATGGAGTATACCAAAAGGTATGTACCTAATTTCGAAGTCCTTGAGAGATCCCTTACAGAATGGATTAACGATGAGGATAAATTGGAAAAAGAACTGGTGGAAAAAAAACTTAAACCATATTGTAAGAGGGTTGGAGATGGGTATTACGAGCGTTGGGTAATAAACAAAGTAGGTAACAATTTTATACAACAAGCTTATATAGAGAGATGAAGATGATGCAATGTAAATGTGGGTTCGCTTTAAAAGATGAGGATGTTTATTGTAGTATTTGTGGAAGAAAGGTAAAAAACTTCGAGGTTATCCCTTCTGAGATATATTTCTTTAAGGCAGATAGTAGTTACGAGCCTCTAAATACTGCCGAAGTAAGGGTGCGGAATACTGGATTTAAACAGATTGAAGTGGAATTTGAAGCTCCCAACTTTATCGCTGTTATTCCTAAAAAACTCCGAGTAGATCCAGGGAAAGATGTAGTTGTGAAGTTGGATGCAAGCCCACAGAATATAGGCTCAGGTGAGATTCATGTCCGAGAGGTCAATAAAGATGTAGAGAAGAGTTTGAAATATAACGTTAAAAACCTTCCAAGGTTTACAGCCAGCATTTTAAAATTTTCCATTGGCAAACACCCTTCAGGTGGGGTGGAATTTGATAAAGGAAAAGTGGAGATAAAAGTGGATGATTACCACTTTGGAGATAAATTTGAGGTCTCAATAGATGGTGAATATGGTAAAATAGAAGAGGTCAAAAAAGAAAGTGAAAGTAAGCTCGTTCTGTTGGTGAAGATTAACAGGAGTAAATGCTTAAGCGATGTTAAAAAATATGACTACTATGATGAATGTATTCCAAATTTGGAACTCAAAATTCCAGAGTTTAAAAAATCTTTTCAAATCCCCCTGCATGTTAGATATACGTATCCACCCAAGCTCGAATTGGAATTTTCTCCAGAAAGGGGAGTGTATATTGTCCGAAAG
>JALVJP010000072.1 GCA_027028225.1 Candidatus Parcubacteria bacterium | reverse complement strand
TCATCTTCTAATCCCTTCAATATTTTTTTCTTCTCTTTCACATTTTCTACATCTATTATTGGAGTATCCTCAAGAGCTCGTATCTGTCTCTTCGTAGAGCTTATATCTCCTTCCACTAATTCCAAATATTCCTCCATTTTTTCTTTTGAAAACTTTTTAACGATATCGTGAAAAGCTTTTTCGTAATCTTCATTTTTGAAAGAGATATCTTTCAATTCCTTCACTATGTATTGTTCGTCTGTTACTAATGGATACTTGAAATCTATCGCATCCCCTTCTCGTATTCCTCGTTGTTTTCCTTCTAATTCTTTCTCACTAGCAGGTACAACAACTGCTTCTATGAAGAAAGGACTTTCTCTTTCTCCATCTCTATTTTTTCCTACCTCTTCGTAGGTAGGTTCTGTTCCAAACATATCAATATAGAAAGTCACTTCTTTTGGAGCTTTTTCTTTGTTCTCTTTTTTACCTCTTTCAAAAACTTTTCTAAAATTAAAAAATCCCATAAGTCTATAAATATAGATTAACCGTATAATCAGATATAATTATATCACTCTATAAAAATATGTGCAAGTAAATTCTGTCCACCTCATTGGAATTTATATCGCTGTCGTGTATACTAAGCTACGGTTACTTATTTTATCCATAAGAAAGTAAGATAAAAATTATGTATAACGACGATATGTTTTTTCCACCTCTTCATATTGGAGATACGCTCCCAGAACTTGAATTAGATGCGTTCTACCAAAATGAGGAAAAGAAACTTAAATTAGATGATTACGAAGGGAAGTGGAAGATTTTCTTCTTCTACCCAGCAGATTTTACCTTTGTATGCCCAACAGAGCTTGAGGAGCTCGCAGAGCTCTATCCAGAGTTTCAGAAAGAGGGAGCAGAGATTTTTTCTGTTTCTACTGATACGGTATTTGTTCATAAGGCATGGAAGGATCACTCAAACGCTATTTCAAAAGTAGAGTATCCTATGGTTGCTGATCCAACAGGAGAACTTTCTCAACTTTTTGGGGTGTATCAATATGATAAAGGTCTCGCACTTAGAGGAACATTTGTAGTAGATCCAGATGGAAAACTTGTTGCAATGGAAATCCACGACGAGAGTATTGGGCGAAGTGGAAAGGAACTTCTTAGAAAACTTCGTGCTGCAAAATTTGTATATGAACATGGAGATAAGGTATGTCCTGCTTCTTGGGAACCAGGAAAGGATACTCTGGAACCGGGAATGGATTTAGTAGGGAAGATTTAATCTTCCTTTTCTTTTTGCTTATATTTAACGCATTTTTCACAGGTATGAAAAACTTGTCAAAAAATAGATAAAGAGTAATATACTTACTGAATGTGGCGAAAAGCGTTTCTCCATATTCAGTTATTTGGTAATAGAGAGCGAAGAGCTTATGGATATAGAAAAATTTACAGAAAAATCGCGCCTCGTTTTTCAAGAAGCAATTCAGGAGGCGTATGAACACAAGAATTCTACGGTTGATTTCTTCCATATACTAAAAACACTCTTCTCTATTGAGGGAACGCTCATTGAGAGAATTCTCACAGAGGAAGAGTTGGATAAGGAAGGAATCTTGAGGGATGTTGAAAATGAAATAGGGAAGCTTCCGAAAGTTGCGAGTGTTTCTACTCCACAATTTACTCCCGCAATCGTGAGTCTTATGAGGCACGCGGAGAAGATTGCAAAAGAGATGGGAGATGAGTATGTGAGCGTAGAGCACATTCTTCTCGCATTCTTTACTCTTGATGATACGAGAGTGAAGGAGTTTCTTAAAAGAAATGCTCTTATCGAAGAGCGTATTAAAAAAGTAATTACTACATTAAGAAAAGGTATGAAGATTACAAGTGACAATCCAGAAGGAAATCAAGGTGTATTGGAAAAGTATGGAGAGGATTACACCGAACTCGCAAAACAGGGGAAACTCGATCCTGTTATTGGGCGAGATGAAGAAATTCGTCGTGTGATGCAAGTCCTCTCACGGCGTACGAAGAACAATCCAGTTCTCCTTGGGGAACCAGGAGTAGGAAAAACTGCAATTGTAGAGGGACTTGCACAGCGTATAGTCTCGGAAGATGTTCCAGAATCATTGAAAGGGAAACGACTTGTTGGGATTAATATCGGGTCTCTTCTTGCAGGTGCAAAGTATCGCGGAGAGTTTGAGGAACGATTAAAGAATCTTCTCAAAGAAGTTGAGAAAGAGGAAGGGAAGATTATCCTCTTCATTGATGAGCTTCATACGCTCGTAGGAGCAGGTGGAGGAGAAGGTTCGGTTGATGCGGGAAATATGTTGAAACCGCTCCTCGCGCGTGGAAAGCTTCGCCTCATTGGAGCAACCACCCCCACAGAGTATCGTAAGTATGTTGAAAAAGATGCGGCACTCGAGCGTCGTTTCCAGCCGGTATATGTTGACGAGCCGGATGAGGAAGCAACGCTTGCGATTCTTCGTGGAATTAAGGATAAGTACGAACTTCACCACGGAGTAAAGATTAGCGACCCTGCACTCGTTTCTGCGGTGAAGCTTTCAAATCGATACATCACAAGCCGAAAAGCCCCAGATAAAGCAATTGACCTTATTGATGAGGCAACTTCTGCGATTAAAATGCAGATGGAGAGTATGCCGACAGATCTCGATCGTTTGAAGAGACAAATTTCCCAGCTAGAAATTGAATTAAAAGCACTCGAAAAAGAAAAAGACGAGAAGAGTAAGGAGCGCAAGAAAGAAATAGAACAAAAGCTTGCTTCACTCAAAGAAGAGTTTAATGCGAAGAAAGCAGGTTGGGAGCAGGAGCGATCACTTGTAAAGAAGATTCGTGATATCTCTGAGAGTATCGATGAGTTAAAGGTGAAGGAGGAGCAAGCGGAACGAAATGCGGATTATGAAACCGCTGCAAAGATTAAGTATGAACAAATTCCACAAGCGAAGGAGGAGTTAGAAGAGGCGAAGAAAAAACTTGAATCAATTCCTGAAGAAAAGCGCGTGATACGAGAAAATGTAACCGAGGAGGATGTTGCGCAAGTTGTTGCGCGTTGGACAGGAGTTCCTGTGAACCGCCTTCTCGAATCCGAAGCGCAGAAGTTGATGCACCTTGAAGATCGCCTCCATGAACGAGTGGTGGGACAAGATGAAGCGGTAGTGAATGTTGCAAAGGCAATTCGGCGTTCTCGTGCAGGATTAAAATCAGGACATCGTCCAATCGGGTCGTTTATGTTTCTTGGTCCTACGGGGGTAGGAAAGACAGAGCTTGCGAAAGCACTCGCAGAAGAGCTTTTCAATGATGAGAAAGCGCTCATTCGTATTGATATGAGTGAGTATATGGAGCGTCACGCGGTGAGTCGCCTCATTGGTGCCCCTCCAGGATATGTA
>JALVJP010000071.1 GCA_027028225.1 Candidatus Parcubacteria bacterium | reverse complement strand
GTACTAATCCCCTCATTTGGAGCGAGTGCATAAGTATCAGGATAGAAAAAACCTTCTTCTTTTACATGAGAAAAAAAATCTTTTCGTTTTGTGATAATACCTTCTTTAATGAGAATATCTGCATAATCAGAGAGTGTTGCACCTTCTGGAAAAGTAACCTTTTTATAGATATCTCCATATTCAGCGTTGAGGAGTCTCTTCAGAAAAGAAATATGTGTTTCTCCAGAAACGAGACGGTATACCCCTAACTTAGGAGACTCTCCCTCGAGAAAGAAATAAACAATACTACAAAAACGACAAGAAATTATATCTTTCTTAGATAACTCCTCACTTACCTTATATACTCCCCAGCCATTCTCCACAGTAAAGAACTCACTATCATTCCGAGAAATATGACGTTGTGCATAGAAAAAGAGAAAAACAAAAATAGCGATAATGAATAAAATAGCAACGATAAGAAAAGAAAACTTTTTGCTACTTATCCAACGAAAAAATACAAATTGCTTTACCATAAACATTAAAACTAAGATTCGATAACAGGAAGATTACGAGGAGGTTTTGCTTTCATTGATTCAATACGACGAACACCTGAAGTTGTCATCGCTCGACCTGGAAGATGGAAGAGTGTCGCAAGTTCTTCACTTGTGAGGATAACAGGAGGACGATTACGAAATACTTTTAAGAGTGGATGATAATGTTTCTTCGAATCTTCATAGAAAGACTCTCTTTCTACATAATCACGAAAGAATGTTTGTTTGAGGAGCGTTTTCTTCCTTCCGCTTAAGTCTTGATATTTCCATATCACTGCACTTGTCGCCCTTGGGATGATGGAATTGTGATACTGTGAGTTAAAAGGTTTAAAAAAATGTCCAAGAATTCCAATACTCTCTCCTTTAAAATACTCTTTTGGTGCGAGGTAGAGTGCACGAATAACTGCCTCAAATCCATACTTAGAAAGAGACCTTTCTACTGCTCTTATTTTCTCTCGTTCTCCTGGACTCATCTTTGCAATCTGAATCGGAGCTCCCTCATCATCGCTTCCTGTCTTCCCAACAAGCTTTTCGACATATGCTTGTGCTCGTTTTCTCCAATCGCTAAACACATCTGCACGAATAATAAACTGTAACCATATCTGTTCCCCTTCTCGAATACTTCCAAGAAGTTCAATAAGAGGGATAATTGGATCAATCTTCTCTTCCTCCTCAACACTTCCCATACGATCAAGACCATAATCAATGTAAGTTCGAATAGGTACAAAATCATCATTTACAAGCTTATATTCCATTCCAAAAAGATCCCATGTATCAAGATTCTCTGTGAGGTCGGGTACGTATGAGGTATAATCATCAACTTCATTGATCTCCACATTTGGGTACTGCGAGTAGAGCGTGTTCTTCACGAGATGTGCAAGGTTTTTCTGCACGCGGATGAAAAAGTATACATTCCCTTCTACTGAAATTATTTCTAATGAATTTGTCTTGAGTACCGCACCATAGAGAAATTTATTCTGCCACCCCATCGCACCACCAGAAATATCCCATAGTATATCAATAACAAACTCCATTCCTTGAGGGGAGCGGAAAATATCTCTAGGAAGGTGAAGTTCGAGGAGGGTGTAATTCTCATGTCCCATCTTTTCGAACACAAAATTCTCGATTTTATATTTACTACGAATACGGAAAAACATCTTTCCTAACAAGAACGGAAACCAAAGTGGCCAAAGAGATATGAGAAAATGAACAATTTGAGAGATTATATCCATCTTGCCAAAAAGAATACCATAAAAGAGAAGAAAAGAAACACGAGTACTTCATACTCGTGTTTCTAGTCTCTAGGCGTGTTCCACACCTTCTCTATTTTCAAGATCTGAATTCATATCTACGCCGTCTGTCTCTTCCATCATTCTATTGATAATATCCTCGTCTTCTCTGTTTTTACTATCCCCTATACCTCCTTGTTCGCTTCCTTCTTCGCTCTCTATTGACTCTATTTCATCGTGGAGAGCAAGCTGCCCCTCGATACCTTCAAGCTCCGACCGTAATTCTTCTAGCTCTCTTTTTTCACTCTCATTTTCAAGAGCGAGTTCTGCTGCCTTGAAATCAATAAATCCATATTTCTTTAGATTCTCAGCGATTAAAGAGAGAACTTTTTTGGGATAAAAAACAAGCGCAATATCCGCACTTGCTATTTCTTATGACTTGATGTAAGGGAGAAGTCCCATAAACCGTGCACGCTTGATAGCGAGTGCAAGCTTTCTCTGCATTTTCGCAGAAACTCCTGTTCGCTTTCGTCCCATAATTCGCGCATTTGGAGTAAGAAACTTTTTAAGAAGTTCTACATCCTTATAGTCAATATGTTTAATTCCGTTTTGCTTAAAGAAACAATTCTTTTTCATATATCTATGTGATTAAAAAGGAATATCATCTGGATTGATTTCCTCCTCTGGATAGTTAATAGTGTCGACCGAAGTATCCTCAATTTTAGGAGCGCTTACCTCTTGCACACCTGCTTGTCCTTGGTAATTTCCTGGACGAGATCCAAACTGAACACGATCCGCAACAACCTCTGTTCGATACATCTTCTTTCCTGTTGCCTGGTCATCCCATGAACGCGTCTGAATGCGGCCTTCAACGAGTACTTGTGATCCTTTTCTTAGAAATTGAGCACTTGTTTCTGCCTGTCTCCCAAAGACTACAATGTTATGGAAATCGGTAGACTCTTGTTTATTTCCACTCGCATCGCGCCATACACGATTTGTTGCAAGTCCAAATGAAGCAACTTTTGTCCCCGAAGGGAGTGTCTTGAGTTCTGGGTCTCGAGTAAGGTTTCCTACGAGAATAGCTCTATTTAAATACATAGTTCTTCTTAATTAATATGATGAATAATCTCTACCCTCTCTTTCCTCCTTTTAGTTCTTCCTGAAGTGCATCCAATTCCTCCCATTTTTCTTCTTCTGCTAACTTCGCCTGTTCTGGCCATGTTTCTGGATTATGAGAAGCAAGTTTATTTTCCTTAAGTATTTCTTGAAGTTTTTCTACTGCAGCGGAAGCGAGTTTCTTAAAACTTGTAATTCCATAAGTAGAAAAAATCTCTGCAATTTTAGGACCAATCCCTTCAATCCGAGTGAGATCATCTTCCTGTTCTTTGTCTTCATTCCTCTCATTTTTCTCCGTCTGTTTGAGAATATCTCTCTCATCAAGGAGACTTTCAATCTTCTCCTCATCAATATCATCCTCATCTATGAGATCTTCATCAAGGTCAATATCATCAGATTCAATTTCATCCTCATCGGATTGAAACTGCTTTGCAAGCTTATATGGCTGATCAGAATAAATTGTATTCTCTTCAACTGTTGTAATAAGAAGGTATCGAAGAATATTATCCTCTCGCTCAACATCCTTCTTCACATTTACAAGCTCATCAGGTGAGAGTCGGAACTTAATCCACCCAAAGTACGCCTGATCATATGGAGTCTTCTTATTGTTTACCTTCTTATACATTGTGTACGCGAGGTTAATGAGAGCAGGTTTCTCTTCATCGATAACTTCTCCATTAAGTGTGGTAATAGTAGCCACGAGCGCTTCACGCTCTTTTTCAATATCCTCTTCACCTAGAATTGGAAGTAAATGATACCCCAACTCATAGATGCGTGGCTCAGGTGCATATGCACCCTTTTGAGGACCATTCATCTTATTATTACTCATATCGCGTTCAATACTACCTACAAGTGTAAAATTGTAAAGAGTTGTAACATTATGTAACATTGCAGCGTCAAGTTGACAGTGGATAACTCTCTCAATTTCTCAAAAGGGGTACATCCATTCATACCTAGTCCTCTATATCTTCTCTTAAGGTTATAGTAGTGAAGAAATAATTCTAACTTGTATTAAAATGCATCATGGGACATACGAGAATTGAAATCGGAGCGTAAACACTTCTCATTGAGGGCTCTGTGGAGGTGTTCAATCTTTCTCTTCTCTTTTGAATACTCTAGTTTTTCAATCTACAGCGACATGCTATACAATGATAGATAGAATGTATCGCACTCACCTCCTTTTCTGCTATACTCACGCGTATGAAAAGACCACAATTTACTTTTTTCGGAACACCAGAATTTGCGCGAATTGTACTCAGCGAGCTTAAAAATGCGGGGTATATCCCCTCTCTCATTGTAACCGCACCGGATAAACCTGTTGGGAGAAAACACATTCTCACCCCTCCCCCAGTGAAAGTATGGGGTGAAGAGAATGGTATCCCTGTTCTCCAAGTATCACACCCAAAGGAAGCAATAGAAACGTTAAAAGAAAAGAAAAACGACCTTTTCATTGTCGCATCCTATGGATACATTCTCTCACAAGAAATCCTTGATATTCCAAAATACGGAGTTCTCAATGTGCACGCTTCCCTCCTCCCACTCTATCGAGGAGCATCTCCAATTGAATCAGCAATCCTCAACGGAGATGAATTTACTGGATCGACAATTATGAAGATGGTATTAAAAATGGATGCGGGACCAATTCTCACACAGAGTCTTGTTCCACTCAATGACGAGATAACGAAACCAGAACTCTTTGAATTCCTCGCACATGATGGCGGAAGACTTCTCGCGGAAACGATTGAACCTTACATCAACGGAGAAATTACTGAACAAGAACAAGAGGAATCTCAGACAACTTACTGCAAAAAAATTCAGAAGAGTGACGGGGATATCACTCGCGATGATGACACCACACGATGGAGGAAGTATCGCGCCTACTATGGTTGGCCAGGAGTATTCTTCTTCAATGAAGAAGGGAAGCGTGTTAAGGTAACAAAAGCACGCTTTGAAAACGGACAATTTATCATTGAGCGTGTAATCCCAGAAGGAAAGAGAGAGATGGATTATTCGTCATATGTTAAGTAGGAAAATATGAGAGATATTATTCACGCCTATTTTAATGTGAGAGGGATGCGAGGTTTCTACCTCTCTGCATTTGTAAGAAGAATAGGGCTTGGGCTTATAGGAATATACATTCCTATCTACCTCTACTACACAGGATATGAGATACCCTCGATTCTTTTCTACTATTTCATTCAATCTCTCTCTTTTGTTCTCTTTTCTCCAATAGGAGGAAAGCTCTTGCAGAAAATTGGATTCAAGTTTGGAATCCTCCTCTCAATACCCTTCCAGTTATCCTCTTATCTACTCCTTATTACCATAAAAGAACATCCATCTATCTTTTTCATAGTCCCCGTTCTTACCGCTATCACAAACTTTCTCTTTTATGTGAGCTACCATAGTATCTTCACGAAGAAATCTCATCATGAGAAGAGAGGAGGAGAAATCGCAACTTTGAGTATCACCGTGATGCTTGCAGGGATGATTGCTCCGTTTCTAGGTGGAGTTATTGCCGAAGAGAATTTTTCTCTCGTATTTATTGTAAGTTCATTATTTATTCTCATAGGATCAATTCCGTTCTTTTACATGGAGAAAATTTCTCGCGATATCGAATTCAGCATAGAGAGAACTTTCTCCTACCTCAAGAAAAAGGAGTGTTATAAGACTTTCATAAGTTTCTTCTCTTACGGGGTTGAACATATCATAGACCTTGTTCTCTGGCCTATTTTTATCGTAAGCACCGTGCATAGTTTAGAGAAAACTGGTCTTGTCGTCTCAATCACAAGCGGAATATCGATACTCGTATATTACGCAGTAGGAAAAATGAGCGATCACTTCAAAAAGAAGAAAATAATCACTCTTGCGAGCTACCTGTATGCAATATTCTACACACTGAGGGTATTCTCAATAAATATGAAGCAACTTCTCATATTCGATAGTATTAAATCAATGACACAGAAAGCTGTGGCAGTTCCATTCGCCACACGAATTTATGAGTTCGCAGAAAAATCTCCAAATTACCTGGAATTTACAATCGTGAAAGAAAATGTATTTAACCTCGCAAGAATTGTATCAATCCCGTTCTTTATCCTCATTTTTTCTATCAGTTCACACCCGTTTATTGTGAGTTTTGTCATTACCGGGATACTTATCCTTGGATATCGATATATAAATTAGAGAAATTTTCATCCTCATGTTACAATCTTCCGATATGAAAGAAAAAATCCTTTTTGTGTGTAGAGGAAATGTAGGAAGAAGCCAGATGGCTGAAGCACTCCTCAACAGACATAGCAAAAAATACACTGCCTCTTCGGCGGGAACAAAATTAAGCGGACCAGAACAAACACTTGAGAGTTTACTCCCTAAAACAGAACATGTCCTTGCAGTGATGAAAGAAGAAGGTATCGATATTTCTAAAAAGAAGAGGAAGGTATTGACGAGAGAGATGTTAGAGAAATTCAGAAGAATTATTCTCACTATCGACGAAAATGATCCACTTCCAGATTTTCTCGAAAAAGCAAAACATATCGAAGTATGGGAAACAGAAGACCCTAAAGGGAAAAATAGAGAGAAAACGCGTGAGATTAAAGAACACATCAAAAGAAAAATTCTTGAACTAGAAAAGAGAGATACCCTGTAATCTCTCTTTTTTTATGAAAGGAGAATATTCACAAGTGAGATGACGAGCGGACTCACAAGTTTCCATCCATACATAATAAAGATAATAAGGATGATGAGTGAATACTTGCGGAGAAAATACCCTACCTTTAACGCATGACGTCCGAGAAGTGCGAACAAAATGTGGTGTCCATCGAGTGGAGGAATTGGAATGAGGTTAAATACCGCAAGCGCAATGTTTGTAGCAACAATCGCAACGAATATTGGTGCAACCGAAGAAGTTGTTGAAACGAGGTGAAAGAGGAGAGAAAATACAACTGCGATTACGATATTCGTAGCTGGTCCCGCAAGTGCGACAAGTGCGCCTCCCCACTTTTTGTTTCTAAAATTCTGCGGGTTAACGGGAACTGGTTTCGCCCACCCTACAAGGAAATGTGCATGTGTGATAATAAGGAAAAAAGGAAGGATAACCGATCCAAACATATCAAGGTGTGCAAGCGGGTTAATCGTGAGACGCCCAGCAAGACGCGCGGTTGGGTCTCCAAGCTTTTCTGCCATATATCCATGTGCCAATTCATGCGCAATCACAGAAAAGAGAAGAACGACAATAAAAATAAGTGTTTCCATATGCTGGAGTATAACGAAAGCAAGGAGAGTATCAATAGATGAATTAACATCTAGAGCATATACAATGTTTATCATTTCCGCACAACCTTTTCGTCATTCCTGTACCTATCTTCTCTGACACAAACTCCAGTTGGGATACTGAGAGTAACCTTTCGTAAATAAACTACTTCTCTATTTATGAAATCATCACAATGTTACCACCACACAGACTCTGTGTGGGGGTCATTCCGCACTTGATGCGGAATCCAGAACATCCCCACCCTACATGGAAACAAGTATAATAAGGTGATACTACCTATGGACCCCGGATCAAGTCCGGGGTGACACGGCGGAAATTAAGGAGAACAGAAAATTGCAAAGTAGTTTTTCTTTTTAGGAAAGCGATACTTTTACGCCACCCTTTCTTATGAATTTCACACAGTTAGGATAATTATAGGTAAGATTGATAGATGTGTATACAACCTAAATACTAATTCAAGCTAGGTACTTGTAAAAAAAGCGATGTATGCTACATTACAAAGCACTTGTTCAGAGTAAAAAGATAAAAGATACTATGTCACGTACTTGTCAGATAACAAAAAAACGATCCCGTGTAGGAGGAGGGTACTCAAACAGAACGCGTGCAACCGAGTTTAACCCAACAGGAAAGCGTCGTCGTTACCCAAACCTTCAAAAGGTTCGCGTATATGTCCCAGAACTCGATACCACATTCATCCTTAAAATTTCTGCAAGAGGATTGAGAACGATCAAAAAGAAAGGTGCATATCGCGCACTCAAAGACGCGGGAATTATTAAATAAGTGTAAGTAAAAAGAGAGCTAATACCTCTCTTTTTACTTACCTTGTGTATGATTCCATCTCCCTCCCGAGAATACAAAATGAAGTGTATCGTCCCAACAGGTTTCAAAATAAGGGATGCGAAGTGAGCTGAGCCGATTGAGTACTTCTGTGTGAGGGTGTCTGTAACGGTTTCTACACCCAGCAGAGATAATCGCATATTCTGGTTGAGCTGTTTTAAGAAAAACTGAGGAGGAAGAAGTCTTCGATCCATGATGTCCAAGTTTAAGAATGGAAGAACGAAGCATATCTCCATAGAAATGAATAAGCTCATTCTCAACTGATTGTGGTGCGTCTCCTGTGAGAAGAACATGACTTCCGCGATACGAGAGAAGGAGAACGAGAGATGCCTCATTCGCATCCTCTACCTCTTCTACACGGAACGGGGAGAGAATAGTGAGTGTCATTCCATCACCAAGCGTAAACACATCACCAGCTCGTGCTTGAGATACAGGGATTCTCTTTTCGGCGAGGCGTCGCGCAATTTCCTCATACTCTGGTTCCCCTACGAGAAGTCCAGAGTGGACAAACTTCTTTATGCGGTGAGTAGAGAGGAGTGAGAGGAACCCTGCTACGTGGTCAAGATCTGGATGTGTTGCGAATGCGAGGTCGATATCTCTCTCATCTGCAGGGAGCACACGGTCAAGCTCTGCACTTACCCCTTCGTCAGGTCCCGCATCAACGAGAATATTCCTCCCATGCGGAGTTCGGATGAGAATGGCATCACCCTGCCCCACATTGAGGAAAAATATTTCTGCACGACGAGATTGTGTGAGTTCTCTCGTAAAAAAAATTACGGAAGATAGAAAAATCGTGAAAATTGCAAAGACAAGAATACTTTGCTTATGTTCTTGTATGTAAGAGATAAGCCTCTCCATAGGAAATATGGTAACACAAACAGATGAGAAAATATATGTCCTTCTTTCTATATCGACGAGAGAAAACTTGCAATGATGAAAAAGTCTTATAGACTAATCAACATATGACGATTCAAGAACAGATAAAAGACGCAATGAAGCAAGCAATGCGTGAAAAGAATATGAGTGCACTAACCACTTACCGCGGACTTCTCTCTGCGTTTACCAACGAGGTGGTCGCGCAGAAGAAAGCACCTGATACACCAATTTCTGATGAGGATGCAATGAAGGTTCTCATGCGAGAGGCAAAGAGAAGAAAGGATGCAATCGCACAGTATGAAGGAGCAGGGCGTCCGGAACTCGCTGAAGACGAAAAAGCAGAACTCGCTATTATTGAGCAATTCCTCCCTGATCAAATGAGCGAGGAAGAAATTCGTGAAGTGGTAAAGAAGAAAATTGAGGAGTTAGGAGTAAGTGACGCTTCTGAAAAAGGAAAACTTATGGGAGCGCTCATGGGAGAATTGAAAGGGAAAGCTGATGGTTCTCTTGTGACGAAAGTGGTAGACGAATTGCTTAAGTAGAGATAAAAGCCAACTCATAATGAGTTGGCTTTTATTTATTTTTTTTCAAAAAAATTTTTTTTACATAACCTCTGTCCTTTTCAATGAGGACAGTGTCACCTACCCTAAGACGATAAAAATCATCTTTGGTTACGTTCTCATATGTTCTATCCGTAAAGGATAGAACATAAACTTTTTCAGTCGCACCAAGCAAATTTATTGTTTGGTATTCGACTGTTTTCTTGGAGATGATTTTTTCTTCTGCTCTTACCCTTGTCTTCACCTCCTCCCACGTCTCCACCTTCTTATTATTC
>JALVJP010000070.1 GCA_027028225.1 Candidatus Parcubacteria bacterium | reverse complement strand
ACGAGAGAATGTGTCTCGCCCTAGGTGGATTTCAAAGAATGAAGAGGCGGGTGAGTGCTATTGCACTCACCCGCCTCTTAAAATCACTCACTATTCGCAAGGTGAAAACTCCTACTCTTCATCTTGAATAAATCCATTTACTTGTGAATTCCAGAGTTGCGTATAGAACGCATTGTTCGAAAGAAGCTCTTGGTGTGTTCCGTCTTCAATAACCTTACCTTCTTCCATTACGATAATTCTATCCATCTTTTGAATCGTAGATAATCTATGTGCGATAACAATTGTTGTCCTGTTCTGGGAAAGCTTCTCAAATGACTCTTGAATGTAGTGCTCACTCATTGAATCGAGAGAAGAAGTTGCCTCATCGAGAATGAGAATCGGCGCATCTTCACGAAGCATTGCACGAGCGATTCCTACTCGTTGCCGTTGTCCACCAGAGAGCTTTATTCCACGCTCCCCTACTCTCGTTTCGTATCCGTCTTTGAGATTGCGAACAAACTCATCTACATACGCATCCTTCGCAACGCGTAGAATATCATCCTTCTCTGCGTTTAATTTCCCATAGGCAATATTTTCATAGATAGATCTATGAAAAAGAACTGTTTCCTGTGGAATGTAAGCGATGTGTTTTCGTAAATCATCAATGCGAATCTTTGAGATATCCTGTCCGTCAATCGTTACCACTCCTGAATCCGGATCATAGAAACGGAGAAGGAGTTTTACGAGTGTTGTCTTTCCAGACCCAGATTTCCCTACAATACCAACTCGTTGCCCTGCTGGGATAGTAAGAGAAAAGTTTTCAAAAACATGTTCTCCATTTTTATAGGTAAAAGATATATTCTCAAATCGTATATCACCTTTTTGGATACGACATTCTTCTGGATTACGAGGGTTTTTTAAATCAACCTCAGTCTCTATTATCTCGATAGATTCAACACAATCGGAAATAGTAGAAGAAAGCCATTTGATTGAGTTACTCAACCACTCAACATGCATTCCAAAACGCCGTCCAAGGAGAAATACCATAACTACAGTTCCCGCACTTACCATACCGAGTTTGAGAAGGTGGATAGAGTAAAGTGTAACAATTCCGATAAAAAGAGAAGGAATCACTTTTATAAGATACTGGTAGTTTGTGGATACAACCCACGCATGCTCTCTTTTTTCTCCAAGAAGTCTGTTTACCTCACGAAATTTCTTCTTTTCATAAGGAAGTGCACTAAATACCTTTACGATTTGAATATTTCCAATTATATCTGCAATAAGTGCACGGAACGATGATTTCGCCCTCGATCTTTCTTCGAATAGTGGAGATACTTTTTTCGCAACAAGAAACGCAAGTAGCACATACACAACGAGAAATACAGAAAATAGTATTCCAAGCTTGTAATTCTCTCTAAAAAGAACAAACAAAATCCCAACTACCGCAACCGCAGTGAAGAAAAAGTTATAGGTTACATTATTCGTTATTTGAAGTGAATTTTCTCCGAGACGCGGGAGTTTTTCAATAAGAGAACCAGTAAGCCTATTCGCATAAAAATTTGGGGAATGGCGAGTAAACTTTGTAAAACTAAAAGTGTGCAAATCTTCCGCAAGGTGTGTTTGCGCGTAGATAAGAAATCTCTCCCCTATCCACGCGATAAACCTCGAGAGAACAAGGAGAATGAGAATAAGCACCCCAACACGGAATGCTTCATCAATTCCACCTGTATTTATCTCATTCACAAGCTTCTTTACATAGAGAGGAACGGTTGTGTTTTGGAGGAGAGTTACGATAAAGAACGATATCGCTGACCCAAAAAAAGATATTTTGTATTTTTTAAGAAATTTCCATAAGTAGGAAAATACTTTCTTCGTATTTTTCATAAAAGTGAATTTTTTGACTACTCGCCAAAATATGCTAGATTGTAACAGTGCAAAAATAAAGCACAAGACGGGGGTGATTGGAATCGCTATGGTGGATTCCCTTCATGAAAACTCATGCCGAGTTTGAGGAATACTCGTCAACAATCCTCAGCATTTCAAGTGCAAAGAATAAAACACTTGTAAAGTCACCTTACTTTAAAGGGGCTTTCGCTCTTGCATAACAAACAATAAAGCGAGCGACATCACGGAGTTTATCGGTTCCGTGTAAACTCCGCTGGTGTAATACCAAACGGAACTCTGCATTTGAGAGTGGTTACAGGCTCAAATGTGAATTTTCTGTAACGGATACTTCTCATCTCTGCTTCTCTCTTAAGAGAAGTATTCCTGTTGAGAGAAGATGAGCATGGAAAAGGTTTTCGTGAAGACCACCATACACGCGGGTTCAATTCCCGCCACCTCCACACGAAAAAGCCCTTTGTAAGGGCTTTTCTGTTTCTTTTTAAAACATGAGAAACAAAGTGTTTTCAAAACTGATTTCTCCAGCACAAGATAAATCATCTTTCATTTGTTCAAGGTCAGGCTTCTTTACCTCAAGTGTTTTTATATAACGAGAAACATAATCTCCTTCGCAAGAATTGAGGAAATCATTGAAGTTTTTTAATAATCTATACATATTTGCGGAGTATATCTTATTGCCTTTCATAGATATCCCCGATACAGGACTAAGGCCACCCGCATTTGGACCCGAGTGGAGTAGTTGCTGTCCATTAACGATAATAAGTTTATGGTACTTATTTAAGTACCCTGCAAGAGTGTTTAATATACTTGCAACCTCATATGGCTCCCTATCATACCCCATGTCATTCCAATGTTTCGTAAGAAGTTGCGAATGTATTCCTAGTGCGAATTCATCAGAATGATGTTTACTAGAATAGTAAGGTTTTTGAAACGATAAGAGAGGAAGCTTTAAATTATCAACAACATCCCCTATCATACAAGAAAAATGTATTACTTTCTTTCTCTCTCTTGCGTCTGTAACATATGCCAGCTTTTGGTTGATGACACCTTTTTCTCTATCATAAAAATAATCTCCGCACTTACCATTCGGGGAAAGTATCTTTCCTACAGCAAGCTTCACTTGCTCTGCATTTTTTTCTCCGAACACAACACTTTTCCCGTCTTGTTCTATTACGTATAACTCTTCCGGTTTTTTGATAGGTGTTCCGTATACATAAAGCGTATCGCCATCTACATAAATCTCTCTTTCTCCTTTTTGTATAGAGTTAGTATTATTGGCGGTGATTTGGTTATTATTGTGTAAGATATTTTGTTCCCTTAAGTGTCGAATAACAAAAAACACTATAAGCAAGATAACTACCGTAATGAGTACTTTTTTAAAACCCCCACAAGAACTCCCTGGGGTCTTGCCCCAGGGATGAATTGTGGCAACATCATCACATGACACCACCAAAGAATAGAAAAGGAATGTGGAGAGGAAATCACCAACTTTCAGAATGT
>JALVJP010000069.1 GCA_027028225.1 Candidatus Parcubacteria bacterium | reverse complement strand
CTTTTACCACTCATGTGCATCGAGGAATTGCGATTGAAGTTGGTCCGCGAGGGAGTGAAGTATCGATGGATTTACTATATGATTCTTGTGTTAATTTACTTGAGTTCATTTCGAAGAAAATATATCCGTCTGAGTTACTCTTAAGAAAGAAGAAATTTTTAAAGGTTGTTGGTTTTTTGAGTAAAGAAGATGAGAAAAAGTTTGGGGTTTCTGAGTTAGAAAACTTTAAAAAAATCAACATAAACGGAGAAGAATATTATCCTATCATGGTTGGGTCTTACGGGGTTGCCGCATATTTAACAACAGAAGTTTCGTGGTATGATTTGTTGTCGCACGATTCCATACTCTTAGATTCATCGAATTGACTTATGAAGAAAGAGAAATTCAAAGGGGTGTTGATTAAAATCCTCAGTTCACTTGAAGAGCATAAGAACACCACTTGGCGTCTTGATGGGAGTGCAAATCTGCTTGTTCAAGGTGTTCCTACGCAGGTTCGAGATTTGGATATCACTACTAACGAAGAGGGAATTAAGGTATTTAGAAAAGCATTGGAGGAATTTGTTGTGAAAGATTTTTACAATGAACACATTCACGCACACTCTCTTATATGCAATATGGATGGGGTTGAGGTTGAAATAAATGTGTATGATAGAAAAGAATTGAATATGTTTAATAACATTGAGGACGTGATGTGGGAGGAGTTGAATTTACCGGTTCTCCCACTTGAATCTTCTAAGAGATTTTATGAATTAATCGGGAGGAAAGAAAAGGTTGATTTGATTTCTAGCTATCTCGGTTAGCCTTTTGTGGAAATTTAAATTTGAGAAAATTGTATGCTAAAATTCTAGTAAGTATTATCAGAGATTATCTTGTCCTGTACCTATAAAATATCACAAATGATTTAGCATTATATATTAATCCAAGATTCGATATGAATAGCAATACTATAAATTTAGTTAATTTAGTTATAGGAGTAATATCACTTTTTGTTGTAGTTATGGCTTTTCTAAACTCAATGTTTTCTTCCAAGCCAGATATAACCGTTAGTGCTTCTGTAGAAGACGGAAATTTATTTTCGCTTACAAACATCGGAGGGAACCTCATCAATTGTTATATAGAGATTTTTTGGAAGCAAAATGGAGAGTTACAAAAAAGAAAAATTAATAATTTTTTATATGATTGGGAAGATCGCATAAGAACACATCCTCATAAATGTAGTGTTTTAAAAAAGGGGAACACAAGAAAGGCTCTCAATGTTCCATTATATTCAGACGATGGGGAAATACATGTTTTAATTACAGGTGAGTGGAATTTTGGTTTTTTAAGTAGGCTTTTTCGACTTAGGAATTTTAGTTTTAAGAAAGAATTTATTGTTAAGAATGATATCAAGTAAAAAACATTAAATCTAAGTTTTTTACTTTTACATCAATTTCTCAACAACCACATACACAAAGAATCCCACATAAAAGAGAAACGCGAGGGGGAGGAAGGTGAGGAAGAATTTTGATTGAAGGTAAGAGGGGAGGAGTTTCTTCTCTACTCGATAGAGGAGGAGCGCAATAATCCCCATCGAGAAAGCATTGAGAATTGCTCCGAGAATAATGAGTGACTTTGGCGCAGTGAACCCAAAGAAGAGAACAATTGCTCCGAAGAATGTCATTGCGGATACTGCTCGTTTGTACCACTTCTTCTGTTCTTTTGACCCGTCTTCAATTCCCGGTTTGTTTCCTGCAATTCGTCCAATGAAATCTAAGATTCCGAGCTGAACACCAAAAAGTGCCATTGCTCCTGAAAAAATGAAGAGAATTCCCACAATTGGATGAATATCACGCGTAAAGACATTCGCTTCTGTAATCAAGAAGAGGAAGTCTTTCTGTTGCGGTGCGACATTATGGAATACTGCGTAAGAAACATACGCGAGGAGGATGATAATAACGAGGCCTCCGAACCAGAAGAACAGGGTATTCTGTTTCCATGAGTGTTTTTCAAATTCTTTCGCGTGTTGGATAGAACCTTTTCGTGCGCTTGGAATGAGAAGATCTTCTTCCTTATGCGGAGTTGCAATGAGTCCTTTCCTCTCTTTTTCTACGTAAAATGAGTTCATAAGAAGGAGATTTCCTCCTGATCCTGCGTATGCAATTGCACTAAGGAGGGTTGCGAGAGAGATACCGGCAGGAATGAAGAGGTATCCTTTTCCTTCTCCGAAGAAACCAAAAAACATCTCTCTGAGAAAATTGATATCAAAGTAGTAAATGAAGAGAAAGATGGTGAGTGCGAGAAGGAAGCTCATATTGATTTTCTGTACAAAAATGATCCTCCTGTAAATATGTGTTCCAAGAAGAAGAATTGCACTCGCGAGGAGAAGAATAACAAGACTAAGAATATGATGAGAAACTGGGAGATGGAGCCCTTCTTTGAGCAACTGCGCAGGCATTGCGGAAAATCCAGGCCACCCAAACGCGATAAGAGTTGAGACGAGAATCCACCAGAATGCGAATTTCCAGACACGGACAAAATTTGTGAGTTCATCTTCTCCCAAGAAAGCAGTATGTCGTTCTATCGCAACAACAATAATGAGTTGAATGGTAATCCCTAAAAGCGCTCCCCAGAGGAGCCCAAATCCGTGATGTGCAGTGAGGTAAGGCCAGAGAATGAATTCTCCCGATCCGATCCCCATTGCGATTGCGAGGAACGCAGGTCCAAACCCTTTGAATAGGGTATCTGTCTGTTTTGGAAAAAAGATTCTTCGTATGTGTTGCATATGCGTTTACTATACCATATTTCATTCAATTCCTTATGATTGTTTTTGCAATTTTTATATAAAAAACTCGAATATAAATTCGAGCTATGTTTTTATTAATTTTTCTTCTCTTGTAACCAATCACAAGAAAGCCACCCTTTAAATTCTTTATACTTTATTAAGCATCTATCCCATTCAGAATCTCCGTCAGTCCTTCTTTTCAATAACTTAACTTCTGCTCCATTAGGAACTTGGGTTACGAGTTGTGTCGCATCTGCTTCTTCTCCTCTAAATATTGGTGTTGAATCTGCAATACTTCCGCCGTCTCCTAAGTCAGTATTTATGATATAAACCCCAAGAGGTTGGTCCGCATTTCCTTCATGATACTTATATTTACTGGACTTAGATGTAACTTGTTCTCTATTTGTTTCCTTGTTAACTTGTTCTTCTACTCTGCTTAATGTATTGATGACTTGAATGAATAAGATAGAAAATATAATGAGGGTAATAATCGGATGCCGTCTAAACCAATTCCTTTGATCCGCACGACAATTTGGACATTTTTTCGCTTTTTTAGGAATATCTGTGTAGCATGTCTTACATTTTTTTGTTTCTTCTGTCATAACAGCTGTATTATACATCCGTAGATTAATAATATCAATAAACTTTCTTGTGAAAATACAAACACTCGCGTAGTATTCAATAGTATGAAATACCCAATCGAGAAAAAACTTGTGGTAGGGATATCATCGAACGCACTTTTTGATCTCACAAAGGAGGATGAGATTTTTCAGAAGGAGGGCTTGAAAGCATACAAAGAGTATCAAATTGAGAAGAGGGATGTGCTTCTCCCAAAAGGAGCGGCGTTTCCTTTCATAGAGCGTTTCCTTAATATTAATAAAGTGTACTCTGATGAACATCCAGTTGAAGTTGTGCTTCTCTCGAGAAATAGTCCGGAAACAGGGATACGGATTTATAACTCTATTCAACGCTATGGGCTTGATATCCAGAGAGCGGTATTTACCGCAGGGGAGTCGCCGTATCCTTACATCCCTGCGTTTAATATTTCACTTTTTCTCTCTACGAACGAGGAAGATGTGCGAAATGCATTGAAAGCGGGGTTCGCTGCCGGGAAGATTTTGAAGACGAAAATGAGTGAAGGGGATGATTCCAAAGAGTTGAGACTCGCATTTGATTTTGATGGAGTACTTGCAGATGACGAAGCAGAGAGAGTGTATAACGAGAAAGGACTTGAAGAGTATCGCCGTTACGAGACAGAACACAAAAGTATTGCGTTGAAGCCAGGGCCTCTCGCAGATTTCTTTAAGAAAATTTCCTATTTTCAAAAGCTCGAATCAGAGAAACTTGAAAAGGATTTGCACTACATGAAAATTCTCAAGACCGCGATTATTACCGCAAGGAGCGCTCCTGCGCATGAGCGCGCGTTTCATACCTTAGAAGAATGGGGTGTGAGTGTTGACGAAATGTTTCTCCTTGGGGGAGTAGAGAAGAAGCGAGTACTTGAGATTATGAAACCACACCTCTTTTTTGATGATCAACTGGTAAACCTTGATGAATCTATGCAAAGCATTCCGCTTGTGCATATTCCGTTTGGGGTTGCAAATAATGAATAGACATGTTAGTATGTGTATATTATTAATTAATCTAAACATATAGCTTACTATGCAAAACAATAAACTCACAACAGGAATTCTCTTTCTCATTGTTCTTGTCTTAGGGGTCATTATAGGGAAGTATCTCATTTCGCATCAAGAACAAGTTGTACCACAATCCGATATTACCCAGATAGAACAACAGGGAAACGAATTACGACAAGATGGTTTCCAACAAGAGGAAGAGGGAAGTATTAAGGAAGATACACAAGATACACAGAGCGCACAGAATGGAGAAGTTATAGACACTTCATCTCAAAACCAAAATGAAAATAGAGGAACAATGATTGTTCGTGTTCCTGTGATAGGAGAGGGAGGTGTTACCACTTTTGATCCAGTTGAGGTTCAAAAGAGTCCCGCTGTTCTCAATGCGGTGTATCACGCTCTCTTCAAGATTCAGTCTGGAGATGGTTCTGGAATATGGAATGGGGTAAGTTTTGATTCTGTTTCTATTGATACTGATAGTAACGGAAAACATGTTGCGAAGGTGCGATTATCTCGTTCTTGGCTTCCCGATGGAGATATGAGTGGATATGTATTTCGTCGTCTTATCGATGCAGCTGCATTCCAGTATCCAAATATAGATAGAGTGGAAGTTTATATTAATGGAAATCCATTTGATTGGTGTATTGATGATATGTCTGATGGAGAAAGTGGATGTTCTACACATCCAAAGTTATGGGATGATGATAGAGAATACTATGCGAACCATCTTGTAATTACTTATTAACTAATAAGAACACAAAAAGCCGATTTCGGCTTTTTTGCATAAAAAAATAAAGGTATATAATGCATCATATCTTTACCCTTAATTGTAAATAGTATTTTATGATAGCAGAATGGTTTTTAGGACTTCCTCCTGTGTTTCAAGCGTTTTTAGGAGGTAGTTTTGCGTGGCTTATTACAAGTCTTGGTGCTGCGTTTGTATTTACGAGTAAAAAATTGAATAAGAAGCTTCTCGATTTTATGCTTGGGGCTGCCGCTGGGATTATGCTCGCGGCGAGTTATTGGTCGCTTCTTGCTCCTGCAATTGAATTATCATCGGAAGTGAGCACTCTTCCTACGTGGGTTCCTCCTGCGCTTGGTTTTCTTCTTGGAGGTTTTGGGATGCGTCTTCTTGGGAGGGTTCTTCCGCATTTTGAACTATTTCGCAAAAGAGAAGGGGGAGAAAAGGAAAAACTCTCATGGCACAGAAGTATTCTCCTCATCCTTGCAATCACTCTCCATAATATTCCTGAGGGCTTTGCGATAGGGGTTGCATTTGGTGGAGCTGCACTTGGAATTCCGTCTGCGACACTCGCAGGAGCAATCGCACTTACGCTTGGGATTGGAATTCAAGATTTTCCAGAAGGACTTGCTGTTTCGATGCCTCTGCGAAGAGAGGGTCTCTCACGGAAGAAGAGTTTCTTCTATGGGCAGTTGTCTGGGGTTGTGGAACCACTTGCTGCAATGCTTGGAGCGTTTCTCGTTCTTATTATTCGTCCAATCCTCCCATATGCACTCTCATTTGCAGCAGGGGCAATGATTTTTGTTGTTGCAGAAGATCTCATTCCTGAATCCCGAGAAGGGGAGAATGCTGATCTTGCGATGGTTGGTCTTATATTAGGATTTACTCTGATGATGATACTTGATGTTGCGTTAGGGTAGCTTTTTAGGAGTCGTGTAATCGACTTTTTCTTTTTTCTGCTTATTAGGTATCATGGTAGATGTAGTTATGAGTAACGAAAAAAAAGAAATCGAAAAAGAGATATCTGAATTAGAAGCGGAGATGTATTCTGCGGATTTTTGGAATGATAAAGAGCACGCTCAATTTGTATTGAAGGAGATAGAGAGGTTGAAAGGAGAGCTTCTTGGGGAAGAAAAATACGATAAAGGAAAAGCAATTATCTCCATTTTTGCGGGTGCAGGAGGGGATGATGCGGAAGATTTCGTTCGTATTCTCTACGAGATGTATTCTGCTTTTGCCGAGCGAGAAGAGTATCGTGTAAATCTTCTTAGCCAATCTCCGAATACCCTAGGAGGGTATAGGAGCATTTCTTTTGAAATTGTTGGGAAAGGTGCGTATGGAAAGTTGAAAGGGGAGTCAGGAGTGCATCGCCTTGTACGAAAATCTCCATTTAATAAACAGGGAAAGAGACAGACGAGCTTTGTACTCGTGGAAGTACTTCCAGAAATTCAAGCATCAGAATTCCAACTTGATGAATCCGAACTAGAAATATCGTTCGCTCGTTCAGGTGGAGCAGGAGGACAAAATGTCAATAAGCGAGAGACTGCGGTACGAATAGTGCACCCAAAGACAGGACTTTCTGTATTTATCTCTGAGGAACGAACACAAGAACGAAACCGTGAGCGTGCTCTCGAAATTATGCGTGCAAAGCTCTACAAAAAGCATCAAGAAGATGAGGAGAAGAAACGGAAAGGACTGACTATCTCTGATAAAGTTTCTATCGAGTGGGGAAACCAAATGCGCTCCTACATATTTGACCCTTACCAGATGGTAAAAGACCATAAGCGCGACAAGGAAACAACACGTCTTCACGATGTGCTTGCGGGTGATTTGTCGTTTTTAGAATAATACGTTTTAGGAATACTTAAATTCTTAGAATAAGGTTTATGGTGTTAAATCTTAATAGAAATTCTTTTCATATTCCTTTTATATCTGCACCTAATTTTCTTAATCGTTTTACAATATCTTCATATCCTCGGTGAATTTGCTGTGCATTGTAAATTTCACTCTCTCCTTCTTTTGCGGAAAGTGCTGCTATAAGGAGTGCCATCCCAGCTCGAATATCTGGGGAAGTCATTCTCACCCCGACGAGAGAGTTCTTGCGGTTATTTCCAACGACAGTTACTTCATTGTGGTGAGACATAATAATATCAGCACCCATTTGGTTGAGAGTATCACAGAAAGCCAGACGCCTCTCAAACATTCTCTGTTTTACGGTAACAATTCCGTCTGAGAAAATGAGCATCGAAATTATTGATGAGAGATGATCGGGAGAGAGTTTTGGCCATACATCATCTTTGATAGTCCGTATTCTTCCGGTTACGGTATCTGGTTTTACTACTTTGAAATGTTCATGGCGAGGGATAAAGATTCCCTCTTTCACCTCTTTCATTTTTACACCAAGCTCCTCGAATGTTTTCCATGTAATTTCCCCAAGGTGATTCTTCTTTGCCTCCTTCAATAGGATTCCGTCTCCTGTCGCGACAGCGAGCGATATGAAAGATCCTATTTCAAGCATATCTGGGAGGATTGTGTGTTTTGTTCCAATAAGCTTTTTTACGGAGTGTATTGTAATAAGATTCGTCCCTGCTCCAGAGATATTAGCTCCCATTTGATTGAGCATTTTTGCGAGTTGTTGGATGTAAGGTTCAGATGCTGCGTTGTAGATTTCTATTATGTGCGGTTTCTTTTTCTCGAGAACAGACGCAAGAATCACGTTTGCGGTTCCTGTTACGGAAGTGTCCCTTAGTGTAATTCTTTTTGATTGTATCGAGTGAAGAGAGAATAGCTTCGTTTTTTGATTAAAACGAGCTCCAAGGTCGGTGAATCCCTTTATGTGTGTTGAGATTGGGCGAATTCCTATTTTATCTCCTCCTGGCGTTGGGAGTGCCGTGATGCCAAAACGCGCAAGAAGTGCACCTGCTACCATAAGTGACCCTCGTAGTCGTGAAAATTTCTCAAAGAATTCTTTTGATTGAATCTTCTTCTTGGTGATATCTTTTGCGTTAAAGAGGTAATGTCCTTTTCTCTTTCTCTCTATTCTTACTCCCAAGGTTTCAAAAATTTCAAAGAGGTTGTGGATGTCGAGGATTTCAGGAATGTTTTTTATCTCAATATCTTCATCGCTGAGGAGCACTGCTGCTAGTACTTGAAATGCTTCATTTTTTGATCCTTGTATTCGGATATCTCCTTCTAATAGCTTTCCTCCCTTAATTTGTAAAATTTCGTGAAAGTATTTATTCATTAATCGAAGTATAGCAGAAACATTGTCTAGAAAAAAGAAGTATGGATTTGTCTGGGAGAAAAAACGGAGCAACTATCGCTTCCGGGATGTATATCTTAGAAAAAAAGATTTTTTCATTTCCTAGAAAAGTCCTCTTTGCAAAAGAAATTGGACTCCCGCAGACAATCCTCAATATGAGTGAAAAATACCCCCTTCAAGGGTATGTTGAGAAAGAGTGGTATCCGGTTAATACACTTGATGATTTAGAAAAATTTCGTTCTTTTTTAAAGGAGAAAGACGGAGGTATTTCTCTTTCCTCTTAACTTCTGTTAGACTTACCGTATATGCCAATACTTAGAAAAGCTCACCCCGGAAAAAAATTGGAGATAGAAACAGATGCGGGGGTATTTTATCGTTTTCCTGTGAGAACTTCGCTCATTCGTGAAGGAGATGATCTCGTTACTATTTTTCTCAATGAGGTGGGGGATGATTTGAAAAGCGGAGATATCATTCTCGTTGCAGAATCCGTAATTGCGGTTGTGCAGAAGCGTGCTTATCCGATTCGCGACATCAAACCGAGTTTCTTTGCTCGACTCCTTTCTCGTTTCGTCACAAAGACGAAGCACGGAATTGGACTAGGGATGCCAGAGACGATGGAACTCGCAATACGAGAGGTTGGCTTATGGAGGATTCTCCTTGCCGCTCTCGTTCATGTCATTATGCGACTTTTTGGAAGACGTGGGTGGTTCTATCGTGTTGCAGGAGAAAAGGCTCGAGGAATTGATGGCCCGACACCAGGGACGATTCCTCCTTATAATGAATATGCGACACTTATCCCAGAGAATCCAGGCGAGTACGCAAAGAAGATGGAAAAAGAAATTACCAGTAATAACCCTCATATAAAGGAGGTAAAGGTTATTGTGATTGACGCGAACGATCTTGGAGTGAACATCCTTGGGGAGAAAGATAAAAATTGGGTTCGACTCGCAGAAGAACTCGCTCATGATAACCCGCTTGGGCAGGGAAGTGAGTCAACCCCATTTCTTCTTTGTAGAAAACAGGGTGGGGAATAAAAATACGCCCATGAGGGTGTTTTTTGCTCTCGCATTATTATTTACTTTTATTCTCTCTGTGGTAACTTATGAGAACTCTTGAAAAGAATTTTCTCCTTTAATTTAATTAAATTAAATAGGAAAGAAGATTGTTCTCACGAGCATTTATTTTTAAGTTGGAAGAAATTCCAAAAAAGTAGTAGTTATGACAAAAGGAAAAATTGCCCGTCTTATGGATAAGGGTTTTGGTTTTATTCAGGTTGAGGGTAGAGATAGAGATCTCTTCTTTCATATGAACGATCTTCAGAATGTTGATTTCGATTCACTTAATGAGGGAGACGAAGTCGAGTTTGATATCACACAGACGGACAAAGGAGATAGCGCAATTAATATCGTAAAAATTTCTTCCTAATCGTAGAAAAGCACCAAATTGGTGTTTTTCTTTTCTACTTTTTTCTACTCATATATTATATAGTTTCCTTGCTTGACCTTTCCTCGATAAAAAGTAAGATAATTCGCGTGAATGTTGGATAAGTTTTTGCTTATCTGGGTTCATAATTATTAGTAACTTTTAATTACAAAGCGAGTAGAACTCGTGGAGTACCCTTAGGTTAGGCTTAATTATGGGCCTTGCTATTTGGTAACAAACAACAGTTTACTCACAATTTGTCTTTTATTATTTTTTTATAGAAATATATGACACGTTCACTTAAGAAAGGTCCTTATGTAGACTCCCGTATTCTCAAAAAGATTGAGGGAAAGGACCCACTCAAAACAGCACCTATCAAGGTGTGGGCGCGTGCTTCAATGATTTCACCAGAAATGGTTGGATTTACCTTCGCGGTTCACAATGGTCGAAAGCAC
>JALVJP010000068.1 GCA_027028225.1 Candidatus Parcubacteria bacterium | reverse complement strand
ACCAGAAATTTTGTATCCATTAAGGTGGAGTATAGGGAGCACTGCTCCATCCGTCTCCGGAGAAATAAATGAGTTCACATTCCATGAAGTTGCGAGTGTCGCAGTCTCTGCCTCCCCATCTCCGATGATACATACATTTACGAGTTTCTTGTTATCAAGAATTGTTCCTGTTGCAACTGCGAGCGAGTAACCAAGTTCTCCCCCCTCGAGAATTACACCGGGAGCATGTGGGTTGAGGTGAGATGGGTATCCGTAAGGAACGGAAAAATGCTTCACTACCTGTGTAAACCCTTCTTCCGTGTAGGGAATCGTGTGAGAGTTGAAATGAGTAAGCGACCCTTCAACAAGAACATTCGCCTGGTATGCAGGAAATCCGTGACCAGGTCCCACGGTAATGAGAAAATCTCGATTCTTATAATCACGAGCAAGCCTGTTCGTATGTGCATAGACGAGGTTTATTCCAGGACAGGTTCCCCAATGTCCGAGTAATCGATCCTTTACATGTTCATCTTGAAGCGATTCTTTTAGGAAGACATTCTCTTTGAGAAAAATCTGCGCTACTGCGAGATAATTTGTGAGACGAGTAAGTTTTTGAAGTGCGCGCACATCGCGATCTCGTGTATGTGTATCCATATCGTTGTGGAGTATAGCATGAATGTGTAAGGAGAGAAAAAGAAGGTGATGTATATACCACCCTCTCTCTCACGCCTAACTCCTGTACTGTCACCCCGGACTTGATCCGGGGTCCAGGAATATCACCACTTTGATAAGTAAACAAACACTGTGCTTACATTCTAGATTCCGGGTCAAGCCCGGAATGACAGCAAAGCGAGGTAAAACTTGGGAGTGAATATAAAACGTTCTACACGAGCAGACTTTATGTGTGCACTTCAAGAGTTAATTCAAGAAAAATACTTGCAAAAAATCTAAAAATATGGAATGATGATTGTAGAACATATAAAAAATAAAAAAAATGAAAAAAATAATTATTTTTGCAATGCTAGTGGGAGCGCTGGTATTGCAATCTTGCGATGCTGTATATTTCAGCATCGAAGCGGATACATGCAGTCCGCATTATTATAGTCGTAGTTACTACACTACTACTTACTATGACTATTATTACCCTTCATATACGAGATACAAAAGGGTAGAATACTGTGTCCCCTACCGAAGGAGTGCACGGTATTATAATGATCGGTATTATTATAAGTATAATCAATACCGACAACGACGGTATCGATGCTCGTATGGGCACCGATACCGCCGATAAAATGCACCTTAATTGGTGCTTTTTTCTTTTAGAGAGATGGGCGAGCGCGTAAATTGCACACTCGCCCACCAATCTAGAATACCCCACACCTATTATAACTAACGATCAGGGGGGATTTGTGAGTAGTTAATGAGGAAACGAGCAAGCGTGCGGAACGGTTCGATGAGTGTTTGCGAAGAATACTTTACCCCCTTCGGATCAACCGTGAAGAGAAATACGAGATAGCGAGGTTGGTATGCGGGAAAGTACGCAACAAAGGAGTGGAGATGTTTCGTCTCATCATACCCTCCTTCCTTTTTAGGAAGCTGTGCCGTTCCTGTCTTCGCTGCGATGCGATAGTGCGGAAACTTCCATTTTCCACCATGGTAAGAATCAAATACATTTACAAGCATACGAGAAATTTCTCCCGCTGTCTTTTCAGTAAGAACACGAACCCCTTCTTTTATCTCCATATTTTGTTCAACCCCTGAAGTATAACGAATTGTCTTCATAATATGTGGTTGTATCGTCACTCCCTCATGTGCAAGTGCGGAAAATGCTTTTACAAACACAATTGGAGAAACCGCAATTCCTTGACCAAATGACATATTCGCAAACTCCACATCACGCGGACTTTTGAGATTCTTTGTGAGCCCTTCCACATCACCCGGGAGATCAATTCCACTCTTCTCAATGAACCCATAGCGTGTAAAGTATTCCCGAAATACACTTTTGGGAATTTTATCAGAAACAAACGCCATTCCTGTGTTGAGTGATTGATTCAACACATCTTGCATCGTAACCCACCCTCTTCCTCGACGGTCAAAATTCCATATTGTATGTTTTCCAACCCTTACTGACCCCTTATCGAAGTAAGAAGTATCTGCATTCACAATTTTGTTATCGAGTGCAATTGCCATCACCACCGGCTTCATCACAGAACCAAATTCGTAGCGGTTGCTCACAAGCGGATTACGAAAACGATAGAGTGAAAAACGAGAAAATGAATTTGGATTAAACGAAGGAACTGCATCAATTGCAAGCACTTCTCCATTCTGTGGGTTTACCACAATTCCACCAGTGAGTTGAGAATCCCATTTTGTATGAATCATGTTAAGTTGCTTGTCGAGCGCGAGTTGTATCTCTGAATCAATAGTGGTAATTACATCTCCTTCTTTAAATACACCACCTCCCTCCTTCAATCCACGAAACAGAAGAACAAAAAAATTCTCATAGAGACTTTCATCTTTTCGTTCAAGAATAGAATCATAAAATCGCTCTAACCCATAGCGTCCCCTATAAACTCCATCATCTCCATTAGCAAGGAAACCAATCGTTTGTGCAGCTGATTCTTGGTAGGGATAAGAACGCCACATATCAGGATCAAAAGAGAAAGAATCTAATACCTTTGTCGTATTCCGTAATTCATCTTCTTCTACTTGATCAATCCTCTCTACAAGTTCATAGTAACGATTTCCATTGCGCCGTAACTTCATAAGGAACTCCCATGTTTCTTCGAAACTCTTAGGGTAAGAGAATTTCTTGAGAAGTGGATACATTTTTCTTAAATCTTCTCGTGTAACCTTCTGTGCATTTACGATGAGTTTCCACCCACGCCTCTGCCCAGCAGCAACAATGAGACCTCCACTGCTCTTAGATTGAAAAAAAATTGTTCCCCGGTTGAATAGCCTCCCTGTATACCCAAGATATTGATGCTCTGCTTGTTCACGATAGAAATCCCCCCGTATAACCTGAAGAAAGTAGAGATTTCCAATGAGAAAGAGAGAAAAAAAGAGTACAGTAAAAAAGAGGATTGTTCCTCTCCTTCCAAATTCTAATGCTTCTTTCTTTTTCGAGAATCGTGTATTCATATCAGTTATGAATCATGTGAAATACTTATATCATTCTGAGCAAATGCAAATCTTGTATCCTTACCAACAGAAACATATGCAATCGGAATCTTTCTGAGTGGTAACTCTTCCTGAGTAAACAATTGCCGTACACGATAGAAACGACTCTCTTTAGAGACGACATCCGCCTCAACTTGTGCGATGCGCTTTCCTAGCTCTTCCATCCTCCCTCCTGTATGCACAAGCGAAGAAATCGTTCCTGTATAACTTATTACAGCGACAACAAAGAATAGAAAGGCTAGGTAGCCCATGCGTATACGCCACACATTGTTCCTCTTTTTCATCATAATACTCAATTTTGTTCAATGATTCGTAATAACGCACTTCGGGAACGGTGATTTTGTTCCTTCTCTTCCTCTGAAGCACGAATTGGTTTTTTTGTGAGGAGTATTCCTTCTCCTTGTGATGCATGCTTTCTCATAAAATGCTTCACAATCCGGTCTTCGAGGCTATGGAAACTTATTACAAGAAGTCTCCCACCAGGATTGAGAATTGAAAATGCACTCTCTAATCCTTCACGAAGCACGGTAAGCTCATCGTTCACTGCGATGCGAATTGCTTGGAATGTTCGTGTCGCAGGGTGAATTCCCTTCTTCTGAAAGCGTTTTGGAACTGCCTCCGCAATGATATGAGCAAGCTCTCTCGTTCGTTCAATACCACCCTTCTCTCGCGCGCGCACGATTGCTCTCGCAATGCGCCGAGCAAAACGTTCTTCTCCGTAGGATCGAATAATCTCGGTGAGAGAGTCTTCACCCCACTCATTCACTATATTCCATGCAGTAAAAGGGTATTCCTCCACGTTTGGAGAGAGTGTCATCGAGAGCGGTCCATCGTGAAGGAAGGAAAATCCCCTCTCTGGATTCTCAAACTGGTTCGAGCTCCATCCGAGATCGAGGAGGATACGATCCACACGCTCAATACCCTGCTCGCGAACGAGCCTTTCCATTTCCCGAAAGTTCCCGTTGATGAGAATTACTTTCGGAGGGAGTTCAGAGAGCCGCTCTCTTGAAATAGCAAGTGCAGAAGCATCAACATCAATCCCAATAAGCGTTCCCTCTCCTGAGAGCTGTCGTGCAATCTCATAGCTATGCCCTCCTCCGTTAATTGTTCCATCTACCACACATTCACCCCCTTTGAGGTCCATATACTTGAGTACCTCATCGAGGAGAACAGGAATGTGCTTTGATGTATCACCTTTACTCATACAACTAAATCATTCCCACCGAACCAAGTTTCTCCGCAATGAGGTCTGATTTCTCGCGGAGTGCCTTTTGGTACTGATCCCATCGTTCCTCACTCCATAACTCGACCTTATCAGCAAGTCCTACGACAATAACCCCCTGTTCTAACCCTGCATACTCTTTCAGGATATCTGGAACAAGAATACGCCCAGAAGAATCAATCTCTAACTCGTAAGCACCTCCAAAGAGATGACGAGCGAAAGCCCTCGCATCAGACTGCCCGAGCGAGAGGTTCTGAAGCTTCTCCCGTAATTTCTCCCACTCTTTCGTGGAGTATACGAGGAGTGAACCATCAAACCCTCTCGTGAGAATCACCTTCTTCCCTAGCTCCTTTCGAAACTTTGAAGGAAGGGAGAGGCGCTTCTTGCTATCGAGTGTATGTCGATGTTCTCCGAGTAACATAGTTAGGTAAAAAACAATCAGATCTCGCGAATCTCGGGATAAAACGACATAGATCAGCAGAACATCTTTAAAATATTTATTGCTACATGAATACACCAGAGTGTTCTGCTGATCCATGCCACTTTATCCCACTTCAAGGATACTTTATCCCACGATTCTCTGCAAGTTATTCGTTTCACGCCTGTGGAAAAGTTGTGAATTACCCCCTCTTTTCATCATTTCAGAATACGCTATACTTCCCTACGGAAGGTTGGCTGAGTGGTCGAAAGCACCGCACTGCTAACGCGGCAGAGGGTCAAACCTCTCAAGGGTTCGAATCCCTTACCTTCCGCCAAAAAGAAAAAGGTGTCACGACACACCTTTTTATTTATCCCCCTCTATTTAGAAGAGGGCTTTTGTTCGAGGATACTAATCATTATGCTTACATCCCCGTTTTTATTTTTTTCGATGTATAGTTCACCTCCTGTATGTTGGAGGTATCGCATCAGCATTTCGACATTCAGTTTCTGAATATCGATCTGTTCCTGTTCACCTCCCTCTTCATCATCATCTTCGCCCTTTTTTCCTCGAAAACCCCAAAAAAGTGAGAGAAAAGTAAAACCAGCTACCATCAAGAATAGTAGAATGATAGCCACTACTATACTAAGTAGTATTCTTACCCAATTCCAGGTAGCCTCATCTGATTTCATCTCATTATCTTTTGTCGAGTTTGGATGATAAGGATGGGCTACCAATATACTATCACCTCTCACCTCATTAAGAATGGGAGTATACAGGGTACCCCAATAAGGGGTGTAATGCTCTTCTACCTTTTCTAGGAAGACAACTTCTTTCGGAAGCGGCTTCTTGAGAAGGTATTCCGGGATTACCAACGTGTCTCCGGGATGTAGGATAACAGACCACCGTTCATTTTTGATATCAAAACGATAATCATCATCAGTGATGATGTTATAGTTAGCCCCGGCAATCTGTCCCCATTTCTCTGGGTCTCCAGAAATATTCTCAGATAAATCCCAGAGTGTCATTCCTTTCGTAACGACTACGATTGGAATTTTCGTCGTATCAGAAATTTTTTCATACAGAGGAAACTCCACCTTAATTAGAGCTTCCATGTCCGATTTTTTTTCTTCCTGTGTGGTACAAGAAGTCGCAAAAATCGTTAAAACGATAATAAAATATATAATTTTTTTCATTTTTGAAGATTTTATGCCCAAGAAGTGAATAGGTCGTGATTATCATATATGATAACTACCCACTTCTTGAACCGGTTGGTATTTAGTTTTATTATTTTATATAAATAATACTTGGATTAGTGGATATGTCAACGCCCCTATACTAACAATACAACACCATAAAAGTAAATACGTAAAACGAAATCGTTAGTCGAGAGAATCATTCATATACGGAACACAGATACTCCAAGCTACATCCACCCTCTCTTTTGCTTTGAGTAAATGTTCTACCGCGTGATACATCTCAGAAGCAAGTTTTACTCTCCCCTTCGCAAAATCCGAATCTGCTTGCCTCTTGAGGTCCTCTGCAAGTTTTTTGATAAAGAGTGCGGTCTGATCGTATGTCATATTTCCTACCGCATATGCAAGCTCTTCAAGAGATCCGTTAAATCCTTCTACATAGTTTGGATGTTTTGCCATAGTATAGATATACTACCATATAAAAAGAGCACTTACATGCTCTTTTTATGTGAGTTATTCTTCACTCTATTTCATTAACCTATCACGAATCTCAATAAGCACATCAATCTCACTCGGTCCTTTCTCCTCCTCAACTTTCTCTTCTTCTTTTTTGAGGTGGTTTACCGCCTTCACAATGAAGAAGAGTGCGACTGCAATAATGAGAAATGCGATAAAAGCATTAACAAAATTTCCATACGCAAGTACAGACGCTCCTGCTTTTCGCGCATCTTCAAGACTAGCAAACATCCGTGTTCCATCAACAGCCGGTCGAAGCACAACGAAAAGGTTTCGCATATCAGGTATATTAAATACACTCGATATGACTGGCATAAGGATATCCGAAACAAATGACTTAATAATTGTTCCAAATGCTCCCCCGATAACAATTCCAATCGCCATGTCGAGCATGTTTCCTTTTACGGCAAATTCTTTGAATTCTTTCAACATACTTTTTTAAAAAAATTAAAATTTAGATTTATAAGTTACGCTTTCTTTGCATGCGGAAGGTGTTCACATACAATTCCATCATGATCCCGATCGAGCCCCATCACATCTGCGTCACAAGAATCATACACCTCCTGTGCCTCTTCTTGTGTTTTGAAATCACTACAATTGTAGTTATAGAACCCTTTCTCTTCTGCATCACAAATCATACCTATATTCATAAGGTTCCCGTTCTCATCACGCTTCATAAGTGACTCTTTAAGAGAACCAGTTTCCCAAAGTTTTTTGAGATCGTAGTCGTGATTTGTCATTTCAAGACCTGTTGCGAGACCAGCAACACCACCAACAACAGCTCCTCCTGTTTTGAGAATCTTGTTATCGGTCTTATCTCCATACCACCACATTCCCGCTGCGATCGCGATGAGAATGAAGAGTACGATAAGTCTTACTTTTTTATTTCCTCGTATATTTTTCTTCATAACTATTATGATTACATAAATAATATACTCATTCCTCATTTATAGAGGACTTACTGCTATCCTCTAATGTGGAATAGGTAGTTTGAGTGGTATCACCTATTTCCGTTTGAATAAGTGCATTGTCAAGATTACTATCCATTTTTTGACTGTCAACATGTTCACCATCTATTAACCCTGAATCAAGGTAAATCTGATTATCATTCTCATCTTCAGTATCAGGAGAACCATTTAATTCATCCATTTTTTGATTTGATGTCATATTAGAATTTGATGGATTATTCCCCTCATCACTATCTGACTTTTCATACTCACTCTTAGAATCCGTATCTCCTTGCTGTCTATCCTCTTGTGAATCGTCGTTATCTGCTATTTCTGTTTGAGTTTCATTATCTACATTTGAAATAGGTTCTCCTTGTGTATGAGGACACCACGAATAACTTGAATCTTTTTCACATAATTCCTTTTTGAGGAGAGCATTTTCCTCTTGTAATTTACGAATACTTTTATCAATTCCTGTAATGTTATGCCATATCGCTTTCGTAGATTCTATGAGAATGGATACAAGTTTCCCATAATCGAGTGTGAGATACCCATCAGAAGCCCTATCAACAACTTCCGGGACAACTTGTTCTACATCCTGAGCAATGAGTCCTACTTCTCTCTTTTCGTCAAACCCAAGTCGATGCGGGAATTTTTTTGTATTCCAGTGATAACGCACTCCTTGGAGCTTCATAACTTTTTTCAACGCTTCATTTGAATTTATTTCTTCTATTTCTGTCTTTAAGCGCTTATCGGAATTCGCGAGAGGCGAGAGTGCGGTACAGCCCGCATCAAAGATGGTAACAGAAAATGCTCTATCACGGTATGTATCCGCAGCTGATCCATTATCCCCCTCGTGGATCATAACCTGCACATTATCCGTATTGTAGTTATATACATCGATATTAACATCATCTCTTGTTGTAGAACTTTCCTCTTTCGATACGTGAGCGTAGTAATCATCTATGTTAAGCGTTTGCGCAAAATGTATGGTATATTGTCCAACATTTGTTCTGTCTACAGAAGATATAATTCCATACTTATTTGTAGTGGTACCATCACCTTGAACTCTAGCCCCACCAACAATACAAGAAACTGGATTTTTCCATTCAAACCCACTTCCTGTTGAAGTGAGCACTTGTCCTGTCGTCCCCGTAGAATTAGTATTATCTTTAAGTGCACCATCAATTCTCATATCACCGGCAACATGAAGCAAATCACTTGGGGTACTGGTTCCAATACCAACCTTTCCGTTCGCACCATCAATAAAGAGTTTGGCATTATCAAAGTCAAAATTATGTCCACCAAAAGAGATGAGTCTATCCCCTGTGAGCGTTCCATCCTGAGTGTATATATTTTTATTAGTGAGTGTCGTCGGAATCCAATTACTCCCATCCCAAGAAAGTACCTGATTGTTTGTTGGAGCATTTGTTGAAGTATCAACATCAGAAAGTGTATCAATAGAAATGGAATCTGTCGCCACCTTACTTTCCGTAATAGCTCTATCTGAGATATCCGCTGTACCAATAGAACCATCAGCGATTTTGGAAGAATTGATTCCGTTATCTTTTACCTCAAGTGCATGTGAAGCATTTACTCCAATTGTCGTTCCATCGAATAGTGTAGAGAGAATTCCGTTTGAGAGGGAGAGCCCATCTCCAACAGATTGAATAAGTTGATTAACCCAAGAAACAGAACCACCTTGCGATACTAAAATTTGTTTATCCGAACCGGCAGTTATTTCGCTCGCTTCGATAGAATCTCCAAGTGTTGCACTTATTTCATGTGTCCCGGATATGGCAACTCCTGTACCAGCAGAATAACTCGTATTTGTATCCACATCAGATGCGCACACAAAGGAACTTCCATTCCATTGAAGTTTATCGGTTCCTGAACAGGTTGGTGCATCTACTGTAAATGTTGTCCCATTTAGACTCAAACCGTTTCCTGCTAAGTACGAACTTGAACCACTAGTGCTTGGACTCACACATACCCAATAATGATGAGCAAGATCCCATTTCAAGATATATCCATCTTGAGTACATTCAATATGATTACTTCCTTGAGCATACACCGCTGTTGTTCCATCTACAGCAAGAGCATCAGCACCAGTCGCATCTCGTCCAGGTCGTCCTCTTCCTGATGCTCCGCGTGGACCCTGTGGCCCCATTGGTCCTCGCTCACCTCTTGGCCCTTGTGGTCCCATTGGTCCTACCGGTCCTCGTAACCCTTGTGGTCCTCGCGGACCCCGTGGGCCTACCAATCTTTGTAATCCTTGAACTTTTTGGAGAAATCGATCTACTTGTAATTCATCTTTTCCTGTAGGAAAAGAATTTTCGGCCACGATAGAGGTTTTGCCGCTCAAGTTTTCATTCGTATAAACAGCCATACGCGTGTTACTATCACCACAACGCGAGGTAACTGCACAGAAAAAACGAAGCGAAATTCGCTCTAAAAATGATAAATTATTGTAATTCTTATCTTCTAATGCCCTACTTACATGCGGAGTAATCATTTGACTCACAAGAAATACTCCAAAAAGAAAAAGAATTATTTTTTTCTTTGAAAAAAGAAACATACACAAGTTAATTAATTCAATCTCTCATAATACACATATGCTCCATAAAAGAAAAGAAAAGCGAGAATCATGACTACCAAGAAAATACCACTCACAACATGGAAGCGATATTTTTTATAATATTGTCTTCTATTTTTCTTTTCAGAACACATATTCTTAACATCTATAGCGCTAATACGATAGCACATTTTCTATAGAATAAACAGTATAAAATACAAAAAAACTATAAATTCTCTTCAATCGCAAGTAAGCGATTATATTTAACTACACGTTCA
>JALVJP010000067.1 GCA_027028225.1 Candidatus Parcubacteria bacterium | reverse complement strand
GTTCATTCGCGATGGGTGTTGTTTATGAGCGAAATGCTTACCTCATTGCGCATCCGATTGAACAGGAACATACAAAAGAGGTTATTAGCTTGTGGGAGAAGGAAGGGGAGGAGAGATGGTTCCAGAAGAAGTTTTTTGCATCAAAGAGTGGAAAAGTGTACTACTCAATTTCATGTAAAGCAGGAAAACGGATTGTAGAAGAGAATAGGGTGTATTTTCAAGATGAAATAGAAGCACAGGCTTCTGGGTATCGAAAGAGTAAACTCTGTGATTGATGAATAATTACTCATCTCTGTTTTTTCTCGTCATAGAATAGATACTATGCTATCATAAGACATATGAATACGATTAGAAAGATACTTGAATTTATTCTCATTACCCTCATCTTTTATGCGCTCTACAACCTATCTCTTTTGCTTCATACGCGTTTTTTCCAAAAAGAAGACCCAGCGTTGTTTGTGTTTGCATCATTCGTTCTCTCTTTCCTGCTTATCCTTTTTTATCGTTTTGTTATCAGTCATGGAGTGAAGCGTCGTGTTCGGGAGGAGGTACATCAGATTTATAAAACGAAGGAGGAAAAGTTGAAGGTTCTCACAGAAAGCACTCTACAAAAAGAAACCCAATCTTCTGGTAAGAATCAAAAAGAAGATGAAGAAGAAGCATATGACAGCAAAGGAGCAGAAAAATAAGCAGATAAGTGAAAGGAGTGCACTTATTCGTATAGGCGCAACTGGAATTTCTCTTACTGTTATAGAAAAGAGAGGACGAAAAGTGGATGAGGTGCATTCTGTGTTTTTTCAATCGTTTCCTTATGGAGATATACTCATTTCTGAAGGTGTTATCCATCAATTTCATCACATTATTCCACTCTTTCGTAAGGCTCTTGAAGAACTTATTGTACTTCTCGCGAGAGAAAAAAATACACTCGATGAAATACACATCATTCTTGAAGAACCATATGCGTATGTGCGTATGTATGAGTTTGAGTTTGATAGGGTGAAAATTCCAGAACAGAAAGAACTTCTCGCTTCAATCGAAACAGATGAACTCGAAGCTGTGTATGAAAGTAAAGTGGATCTTTTCTCTTTTCGTGAATTGAGGATTTCCCTCAATGGACATCCAATTAACTCTTCTTTCTTGAAGGAAGTGAAGAAGGGAGAGGTAAAAATGGTTGCACTTGTGAGTTTTTCTAAAGAAACATTTCTTTCTGAGCTTCGTGAAGAACTACAAGGACATTTTCCACTTATAGAAGCAAAATTTTCTTCTCGCGCTGAACTCTTTGGGTTTCTCGCTCAATTTCTTACACAAAAAGAGGAGGATCACTTCCACCTCATCGATATTAATTCACTTTCGACGAATATTGTAACTTACTCTCCTTCCGGGTACTTCACTTTTTCCTCTTTTTCTGATGGATCGCTCCATATTATCAATAGAGTCGCGCAGGAACTCTCATACCCTTTTTACAAGACGAAACACCTATTCTTAAAGAGATGGCATGAGCATTTTTATGAATCACACCAAGAGCAGTTTCAATCTATCCTTTTGAAATCACTTCGTGAGTGGGAGAGTATGCTCTATACGCATCTTAGTTCTATCCTCAATGAGGCGGAACTTTCACCAAAAGTTTTTTACTATACTGACACACTCCTTATTGAAGAGAATGTTGGGGCTGTGTTTGAAGATCCGCTCTTTATCGATGCTTTTTTTCCAAAACGAGGAATTTTTGTTTCAAAAAGCATGCTTTCGGAACTCCTTTCTAAAAAAGGTGGAATGGAGGTAAGGAAGTCAATCTCACATCAACATCTTCCGGCATTTCTTGCATTTCATCCGAAATACATAACAAAACGCTATGGATCAAAGAAAGAGAAAAATTAATGATGGGATTCGCGTGAGAAAAATCTCACGAGCGAAAAAAGAGAAAATCGTTCGCCCTTCTATTCGCAAGAGTGAAGAACTACGACATTCACATTTCGGCGGAGAACGATCTCAAAAAAAATTTCCTACATACAAGGAAATAGATTTTTCTGCACATCAAGCAGTGAGCAGAAAAAAGATGAAGAGAACGATTCATCCGCTTGTGATGAGATACGGAATTTGGATTGTTACATTTATTCTCGCACTCATTTTTTTTCTCAACACCACATCTAAAACGAAGATTACGATTCATCCAAAAGAAGAGCTTCTTACTATTCACGAATCGCTTACTGTAAAGCGTGACTCTCGTGCAGAGAAAATTCATACTGGACTTATTCATGTAGAAGAAAGTGAGAGTTTTTCCTTCAAGGCAGATTCATCTCGTGTAGTGAACGGAAAAGCGAGCGGAGTGGTGACAGTGTATAACGATTACAGCACAGAGGCGCAGCGCCTTCTCCCCCACACACGTTTTCTCTCCACATCTGGAAAACTTTTCCGTTCGGGAGATAAGGAAATTGTGGTCCCTGGAAAGAAGGATGGAAAACCGGGTCAGGTAGATGTGAAGGTGTATGCAGATGGAGAGGGAGAGGGATACAACATTGATCTCACCGACTTTACACTTCCGGGATTTAAGGAACAGGGACTTACCGAGAAGTACAACGGAATATATGCGGTTTCAAAGGAGAAGTTTACCGGAGGTGGACAGAGAAAAGAAGCGCTTTTGAGCGAGAAAGCAAAGATGGAAGTAGAACGACTTATTGAAGGAAAACTGAAAGAAAAATTAATGAATAAGCTTTTCTCGCAGAAAACTGATTCTCTTGATATCGTAGAGAAGGGAGTTCAACTCACACTCGCATCGAAAGAGTGGAGGAGAGCTGGAGAGGATCAATTTGTGCTCATTCAACGAGGGTATGTCGATGCACTCGTATATCGAAAGGAAAGTTTGATGGATTTCTTACGAAAAGTAACTGAGAAGAAGATGAAGAGCGATACCTTTACTATTATTCCACCGCAAAAACATGACCTTGTCGTTTCTTACGAGGGGGGGCAGGGAAGAAACTTTTCAAAACTCACGCGAATTCCACTCCTCGTTGAAGGAAAGTATCACATCGTATGGAATATCAATCCTGACGAAATTATTTCTGAACTCGCTAGAAAGCGTATTGACATTCTTCCTCAATTTATTGAAAACCATCCTCACATCGCTTCCTTTGATCTCACCCTCTCTCCGTTCTGGAAACGAACGATTCATATAGAGAAGAGGAAGATTAAAGTGATTGTAGAAGAGCCGTATTTAACAAGAGGTGGTGAGAAAAAATAAAATGCTGGATTGTTTTCCAGCATTTTTGCCTACAGATCGTACCTGTACCACACATAATGTCGTACGAAGAGTGCGATAACTGCAAGTATGGTAAATATTCCGGCTAGGGTGTCGTTCCCCATGAGTAGGGCGATTAACATTACCCCCGATGAAATGGCGAATATAAAAGAACTGACAACAATTATTTTTACCAATGGGGCATTCGTACACTTCCATCTTTCCGTCGGGTTTCTTTTTTCACAATTCATGGTTATAAAATTTTTGGGTTTCTCCTCTCCCCACCTTTAAATAGAAACTCAACAACAAACTTCAAGAGAAAAAACTTTTGAAGAATTATCAGCATTTACTAGAGTAATGAGTATGAAGAAAAGGAGAGGAAATAAGAGAAAACACATAA
>JALVJP010000066.1 GCA_027028225.1 Candidatus Parcubacteria bacterium | reverse complement strand
ACTTTAACGCGAAGCAAAGTGGAAACAAGCGACGCGCAAAGAGAGGAACACGACAAGACCTCAATCTCTCACCAAAAGCACTTAACAGATTTATCCCTCATAATTAATAAAGGTATATGGCACGAGTAAAACGAGGAACAATAAAAAATAAAGGGCGTAGAAATACTCTTTCCCAGGTAAAAGGGTATCGTTTCGGAAGGAGTACAAAAAAACGACAAGCATATGAAGCAATCGCACATGCTGGAGCACATGCATTCGCCCACCGAAGAGACAAGAAATCAAACTTCCGCCGTCTCTGGAATGTAAAGATAAATGCAGAAGTACGAAAATATGAGCTTAGCTATAGTCAATTCATCCACCTTCTTAAAGAGAAGAATATTGAGTTGAATAGAAAGATGCTTGCAGAAATCGCAGAATACACACCAGAATCTTTTAAGCGGATTGTGGATCAAGTAAAATAAGTACTCCCGTAATTCTCTATCTTATGTAGAAATACTCCTAGTTGTTATACTCGGGGTATTTTATTTACCCCTTACAACTACTTAAACATACATATAGATATAATAACACCACACAATACTATTTTTTACAACTTCCTGATAAGGAAAAACAATGATATATCTTCTATATGTGGTTAGGAACACATCCTTTTAAGAAAAAAGAGGTTAAGGGTTTTTTCCTTGTCCTCTTTTTTCTACTCCTTTCGTCTCTCTCCCCTTTATCGAAAGTGGATGCAGCGACTATTCACTCATCAGAACAAGGAGGGCTGTGGAATTACAATTCTACCTGGGTCGGTGAAGTTATTCCTACAGAGAATGATGATGTGGTGATTGATTCTCGTGTAGATGTTCGCTACCAGCAAGAGGAGTATGCGCGAAACGTATCTATCACACAAAATGGAATGCTTCTTGCACAGTATAATTATGGAACGCTCCATGCTCATAATGTTCATAACGAAGGAGTGGTGAAGAGAATCAACCTCTACATAGACGGGGTTCTTGAAAATGACGGAGAGATAAACACCTCATCAATCCGCTTTTCTGGAGAAACTCTTCATAATACGGGAGTATTCATACGGCAGGAGAATTGGATGATTTCCGATATCGCATTCTATGGAACCAATCCAAAAACAATTCAAGGGATAGGTGATGAGGATGTCACAGTTTCCTTGATGGATGACTTGTATGTGCGTGAACTCACCCTCTTTCCCAATATTCATACACGAGGAAATGTTGTTCATGGAGATATTGAACTCCACGGTCATGGGAGGAATTGGACAAGTAATGAGTCAACAATTGATGGAATACTCTATCTTGTTAATACTGTTCAGAGTTTCGCTGAGAATCTCTCTGCGCAAAAGATATATCTCAAGACAGGTTCATCGCTCATACTTAATAAGGGAAAGAGTCATCTTCATGGAAATATCGTAATGGAAGAAGGGTCGTCTCTTTCTAGTCTTTGGTACGGAGGAAATGTCCATATCCACGACAAGTTAAAGGCAGTTGGAAATGCAAATATGAGTGCAAGTTCTATGCTCCATTTTTACGATGATGTTGATTTTCATGGAACAATCCAATCATACTTTGTTACTATCGCTAACGAAAACAAAGAAGGAACACACTACTTCTACGAGTACGTACTAAATGGCTATCAGGGTACTATCGATGGAGAAGAGAGTTATGACAGAATTGCGTCAGTGAGAGATGAGAATGGAAATAATATTCCTCTTAAAGACATTCTCCTCGACAGAACACAAGTGTTCAAATGGAGAACGAGGGCAGATGATGATCCATGGGGACCATGGCATTACTTCAATAATTCTCGTTACCTAGAAGAAAATACCCACTTCTTCACCACTTCTGTGAATGATGTGACAGAAGGAGAAGCACAGGAGATTGTGATTCGTGCAGAAGATGATGCATTTTCTGGAGATGTGCAGTTGTCGGTGGATGAGGGAGCAGTCTCCCCTTCTGTGGTGCATATGGAGAATGGAGAAGTGAGCGTACCTGTTACGTTTGATACCCCACAAGAGCATGCGATCCTCTCACTCCAATCAGCAGAACATCCTCTGCTCACAGGAACTTCTTCTCCTTTCAATGTCCTCCATGCAATTCGTGAACACTTCTTTACAATGCCTCCGGTGACAGAAGCGAGAGTAGGGGAAACGCTCGCAATTCCTCTCCATGCGGAAGATGCAGACTATGAGGGAGATGTGGAGATTGTCTTTTCTGATGGGAATGGAGGTGAGGAGGTACTTCCTACAGTACATATGCAAGGTGGTTTTGCTGCCTTCCAGTATGTTCCAAGAGAAGTTACACAGAATGCCTCCTTCCGTTTCCGAGATGTGGAGAGAGATTGGCTTCGTGGAGAGAGTATTCCTTTCGTTATCTACCCAGAGAAGAAGAGGCATCGCATCTCCTCACGGAGGATTATTCCGAATGTGAATCTCCATATCGTAGGAGAAACCTTCATTACGCAGGGTGAGAGTGGAGATGAGGGAGGAGAAGAGAGTGGAGAACAGGAAGATACTTCCCCGCCCCAGGATGAAGAGAGTGAAAGTGATGAAGATGGAAATAACGAAGAGCAAGACGAACCACACTACCTCTTAGAGAATAGCTGTCTCGATATTCACTCAGAGCTTCCTGTCTTGAAGAAGTGGACGAGTGACCACGAGAATACGAAGAAGCTCCAAGACTTCCTTATTGCAAAACACTACCTCACTCCCCCACCCGATGGAATCTTTGGGAACCAAACAAAAACCGCTCTCAAGAATTTCCAACAAGATCACAAGCTCACCCCTGATGGAATCTTTGGACAAGGAAGTTCTCATTTCATCGATGTGCATTGTGGGAGTATTCCGATGAGAGAAGAGTTGCAGGAAGATGAAGAAGACACTCAACAAGAAGATCAAAATGATGAGGTGGATGAAGAACAGAGTGAGCAAGATGAGCAAGGAAATGATGATACTTGGATTGATGCGGTAAAAGATTGGTTTGCGGGCTCGTGGAATAATATAATGGATGCTCTTGGATTTTCTAAGCATAATGAGGAAGATGTCTTTAATCAAGTTGTTGATATTGTAGAACAACAAGAACAAGAAGAAGAAAACGAAGAAATCAAAATTATAACCTTCAGCAGCGATAGATTTATTGGGAAGGAGCTTCTTTTTGAAGAATCTTTTCTCCCTTCCATACAAAAGCTCGAACAGTTTGCAAGGGATTCACATATTAAAATTTTCATCACTCAAAGCCTTAGAAACCCAAGTGATACACTTACAAATACTGTTGTAACACCATCTAAAAAATCAAATCATTATGTTGGCCACGCAATAGATATGAATATTAAGTTAGATAGTGGAGAATTTTGCAATGGTTCATGTATAGAGAGAGGTGATTATGAAGAAGTAAATAATTTTCTTAATTTAATTCGTAATGACGAAACGTTGAGATGGGGTGGTGATTTTTCTGATGTTGATCCAGTTCATATTGATGATGGTTTAAATATCCGGAAACCTCAAGAATGGCTAAGAATTTTTACAAAGATAAGTTATAATGAGTTGTATGATTAGAAAAATATTATTAACAATTTTACTTTTTATTGTTGGTATTGGCTCACTTTCATTATTTAAAAAACCAAATGTAATCATCGAAAACAGAGATACTTTAAAT
>JALVJP010000065.1 GCA_027028225.1 Candidatus Parcubacteria bacterium | reverse complement strand
GTACCCTCACCCCATCACCGACAGATGGAGAAAGTATTACCGCAGTCACTACAGATAGTGCAGGGAACACCGATACCCCAGGAATAACAGAGAACAATGCTATTGATACGAACGCTCCCACACTCACAATGAATGCGATTACAGCAGGAGCAACAACAATCACAGGAACAGGAGAGCCAAATGCAACAATCACAATTACTCCAAACATCTGTTCCAATACTCCAATCATTGTAGATGCAAGTGGTAACTGGACATGTACCATTACTGCAGGTTCAGAACCGCAAGCAAACGATACAATTACTGCTACTTCTACTGATGGAGCAGGGAATACTGCGACAGTAACGTATACTATCACTCAAGCACAAACATCACATCATCACGCTTCACGACGACTCCCACGAAAACAAGTAGCACAAATTTTTGGATATACTGAACAACAAACTTCACCAACAGAAACAACCACACCTAGTGCAGACAACCCACTCGGAGGAAATCTTTGCACATCAAATCTTATCATCCACAACTTTATGAAATACGGAGACAGAGATGGACAATACTCTTCCTATAACAAAGGAAAGGTAACAGAAATAAAACTTCTCCAATCTCACATCAACAGAATTCTTAAAGACGAATACACAGGAAAACCAGCAGGACCAGAAGATGGAATCTTCGGACCACTCACTAAAAAAGGAGTAATACGACTCCAAACAAAACTCAATCAACTCCTCAAAGGAATTATCGAGAAACCTCTCATTATTGATGGTATTGTAGGGCCAAAGACACGAGAAGCGATTAATCATTCGTGTTAAGAGAAAAAACACAAAAGCAAAGCTTTTGTGTTTTTTATCTATCTCTATTTTCAATTGTATGTATTTTCCAAAAATAATTTCTTTTTTGTAAACTACCCTGGGGTCTTGCCCAGGGTAGTTTACATGAGTATTTAGCCATACTCATTTTGCAGAAAAATATAGAAACGGGATTTCTGTGTTTTTTATCTCAACCAAACTCTCACAGCAAAATGAACTGACTCTTTCACGATCGTGAAAGAGTCAGTTCAAATGTTTACCTTCGGAATTTGTGTGAGAGAGGCAAAAAAACACCGGTTAGGTGTTTTTCTTTTGGGGGTTATTTATTGAAGAGCAACGACTGACACAGTATCTGTAGTACCCTCCTTTCCGAAAGTATTTCCTTTTGTAACAGTAATAAGTTTTGTTGTCTTGATTTTCGAATTCTTGAGGATTTTTTTAAGCACATTTCTCAGATTTTTGGGTGCATGGTGGATTTCTTTTACTGCGATAGGAATAACTCCGTAATGGAGAATGAGCTGACGTGCAACTTTCTTGTAGGGTGTGAGTGCAATGAGTTTCTTTTCTGGTCTGAAACGAGAAATCATTTGTGCGGTAAATCCTGATTCTGTAAGTGCAATAATATCACTTTCCAGTCTCTCAGAAATATTCACGGCTGCTTCACTTATCGTATCAGTTACATCTTTCGTATCAGTGAAAATGTATCGTTCGTCAGATACTGGTTCTACTTGTTCAGCAATTCTCACCATCGTCTTTACCGCTTCAATAGGGTGTTTTCCTATACTCGTTTCACCAGAGAGCATGAGGGCGTCGGTTCCATCAAAGATTGCATTTGCAACATCAGAGACTTCCGCTCGTGTTGGAACAGGGGAGTGTTCCATCGAGTCGAGCATCTGAGTTGCAGTAATAACGGGTTTTCCGACAGCTGCACACTTTTTAATAATTTCTTTTTGTATGAGAGGAACCTTCTCTACTCCCACTTCAATTGCGAGGTCTCCTCGTGCAATCATGACGCCATCGGTTGCTTCAAGTATCTCATCAAAATGTTCAACAGCAGGTGCTGTTTCTATCTTTACAATAATTTTTGCTTTTGAGTTATGCTTGTTGAGTATTCTTCTTAATTGAAGAACGTCATTTTTTGTTTGTACAAAAGAGAATGCAATATAGTCAACTTTATTTTTTATTCCAAAAAGGACATCTTTTTTATCTTTCTTAGTGAGTGAGGAAATAGAGAGATGTGCACCAGGGATATTTACTCCTTTTCGTGAGGTAAGGAATCCTCCATCAACCACTTTTGTATGAATTTCCTTTTTGGTCATTTTTGTCACTTGGAGTGTTTTCTTTCCATCTTCGATTTTAATAATCATCCCTTTCTTCACTTCTTGAGGAAGTTTTGCGTAGTTTATAGAAACGCGTGTAGTATCTCCGAGAATTTGCTCGGTTGTAAGAACGAATGTTTGTCCTTTTTTAAGAGTAATTCCTTCCTCTGGGAGTCTCCCTATACGAATTTTTGGCCCAGAAAGATCTTGAAGGATTGCAATTTCTTTCCCTATACTTTTTGAAACTCTCCGTGCACGATTATGAATTTTTTGATGCCATTCGTGTGTATTGTGTGAGAAATTAAGTCGAATTACATTCACCCCATTTGTAATAAGTGCTTTTAATTGTTTTTCTGATTCTGTAGCAGGTCCTATCGTCGCTACAATTTTTGTCTTCTTCCTTTCTAATTTCATACATTAGAGTATAGCAGTCGTGTAAGCTTTTACCATATAGAATCCTATCTTTTTTTATTCTTGTGATATGATGTAAAATACATGCAGGCTTTTAAGAAAGTTTTAAAACGAGATAGAACAGAGGAAATCTTTTCTAAAGAGAAATTATGTGCATCTCTCACTCAAATAGGGGCGGGAGAACATACTGCTCGTTATGTATGTAACATGATTGATCAATCAATCGATTTGAAAATTTCTACTGATGAAATCTTTAAAAGAACACGGGACTATCTCTATAGGATTGATCCTAATCTTTCCGCACTCTATGCACTAGAGCGTGGACTCTCTACACTTGGACCATCAGGCTTTGCATTTGAACAATATATTGCTGCTATTTTTGTAGAGATGGGATATCAAGTACAAACGAATGTATACCTAAAAGGGGAAGGGGTAGACCATGAGATTGATGTGTACGCGGAGAAAGGAAATATTATTTTTATTTCAGAAGCGAAGTACAAGAATGATTTCAAATTAAAAACTCATATTAATCATGTGATGTATGCAGATGCACGGCTTCAAGACATCCGCCGTCGTGCGAGGAGGGAGGGAGATCCGAGAGAATACTATATGTGGGTTGTCACAAATACAAAATTTACAGATAATGCAATTAATTATGTAGCGTATCGTGACATTCAACTCCTTGGATGGAATTATCCTCCTTTCATTAATTTAATGAAACTCGTTTCTGGAAAAAAAATGTATCCAGTTACCATTCTTCCGTCTATTACGAAATCTGTATTGAAGAAGCTTGCATACAAAGAGCTCATTCTCGTGAAATACCTTACTCGATTTGATGTTGATGATCTTATGAAGGGTTTTGGAATATCACATCGTTTAGCAAGGAAACTTGTGTTGGAAGTGAGAGAACTCATGGAAGGAGATATTATATAGGTATATGAATACAAGTTTAGTAGAAAAGATAATACTTCTTACTCTTTTGATTCTTATTTTTCCAATAATTCCTTTGTGGTTAGGTGTTATTGTTTTTTCCTTTATTCATCTTATTTTTTCCTTTTCCATTATTCTTATTTTTCTTTTTCTCTTATTACTCTCGTTTTTCTATTCAATTCCAACTATTTTTATTTTGTTTTTATTCTTTGTATTTTCTTATGTAGTACCATTTCTGCGTTCTTTTTTAGCAATTTGACGTTCGTATGTTTAGGTTTTTTGTAAAAGAAGGAAAGAAGAAAGATATCGAGTTTGATCCAGATGAGATTTTTATTGATAGTATTAATC
>JALVJP010000064.1 GCA_027028225.1 Candidatus Parcubacteria bacterium | reverse complement strand
ACGCGAACACAGAGGTTGAACTCTGCCTACCGGTAGGCAGGGCTAGGACCTCATCATTATCGTTTCGAACGAGTGATAAAATAAATATGAAACTTAGTGCGCGTGCTAGGACTTGAACCTAGGACCTCGTCATTATCGTTACAAACGAGTGATAAAATAAATATGAAGAGCTTAGTGCGCGTGCTAGGACTTGAACCTAGGACCTCATCATTATCAGTGATGCGCTCTAACCACCTGAGCTACACGCGCACTAAATGCTCCATATTTATTTTTCGCGAGTGCAGGAACGACCTTACACAAAGTGCAGTGATGCGCTCTAACCACCTGAGCTACACGCGCATTGTATTCGTTAAGAACACGCGTGAGTATAGCAAAAATGAAAAAAGTCGCAAGTAAAGCAGGTAAATTAACATTTAAACTGCACACCCCCTTGTCATTCCCATACCTGTCTTCGCGAATACAGATTCCAGTGGAAATCCAAAGTGTTACTGTATGGAAACAGACACAAAGTGATAATCCTCCTAGACCACGGACCTCCCTAGGATGACATACATAAAATACAGAATGAGAGTGAATAAGATAAGAAAAGTAATATCGATAGATACAAAACTATTCTATAGTAATAGCCTTCATGTGTGTAGTCTAAAAGTTAATTCAAGAGATGCATTCTTAGAAGACTCGTATTTCATATTATAAAAAATTTTTCACTACTAAGTAGTGAAAAATTTTTTAGAAGACACATAACCCACCAACTATTCTAAATAGGAAACGTATTCAAAGCAAAAGCAAAATTATTATCTGTTATTTAGATATCTTAAGTCTCCGTAAAGAAGGTATCAGAAGGGGTGTCGGAAGAGGTATCAGAGACACCTTCCTCCGTTGAGGTATCCACTCCTTGTTGCTGTTGGGTTATCGTAATTAATTCAGCTCCTATTGAAGCAAAAGGATTTGGTCTTCCTATCCGAATGGGACGAGGAATTGTAAAGTGCGTATCGCGAAGCTGTCGAAAAAGAGGGTTAGAGAAAATATCATCATTGAGATCAATATCACTTACGCTTCCTAAAATCTTAAGTATTTTTTCATTTGCAACTGTGAAATCATCCCCTTGAATTACCCCAGAAATAGGTTTCCCTGTCTTACTAGTGAGTCCTCCTTGAATTTGTGGTTGAGAAAATCCTCCAGAAAATACCGCATAGAGTATGAGAATTCCAATAGCAAGCCCAAGAGCAACAAGTATTTGTTTTATTGTCTTCTTATTTTTCATAATCGATTAAATGTTATCTTTAACCCAATAAGTTTCAAGTGATATATCATACTGATAACCACTTCCATTATCTACAGGTGATATTGTGAGGTCTTTCACATCGGTAATGCGAATGTTATCTTCCACATCTTTCAGAAAAGAGAGAAAAGATTGATATGGACCTGTAATTGTAAAACTAAGTGTAATCGTTCCATAATCCTTCGTTTGAATATCAAAATTAACTTTTCTATTCCTTCCCTTCTTTTTTGTTAGCCCATCATCTTTTTCTGAAGATGCTGATTGTATTGATAATCCATACTTCGATGCAATATTCTGAAGTTCCATCACAAGCTTCACATTATCCGCACTCTCAGGAATAAGTTTTTCAAGACGAGAAAGATCGGCTTTTGAAAAACTTTTTCTCTTCTTGAGTAGGTCATCACGTACTTCCTGTAACTTTCTCGCATTCATAAGAACTTCACCATACTCTTTCTCTTTTGCTTCAATCTGTTTTGTTTCCATATACTGAGGTTTTACAAAGAAGAAAAACGCAAGAAAAGAAACTAAAATAATAAAGAATGAAAATAAATTTCTCATATGCCTAAATTTGGGTATCACTTAAACTATTAAAATCCACATCATTTCCAGATTGGACAGTCTTTCGGTGCTCTTGAATAAATACATTCTGTTCTTGGATTCTTTCTTGCACATCATTGAGCTCTTTATTTTTTATTGTTCTCCCATAGTGAATTAAATCTTCATTGAGAGTAAAAGTAAGAGAGAACTTTACATTTCCTGTTTCCTCATCTAACTCAAAATCAGAAAAAATAGGATCCTGGATATACTGATTATCTTCAAACCACTCGGACTGTTGTGCGATGGAAAGGTAACTGCTCGATTCTCCTTCCATCTCTACATGATTCTCATGAAGAGAGAAATCAGTAAAAGCAACTTCTGGAAGTGTAGACTCTCCTAGAGATTCAAAAAAATCAGATAGTGCAATATGTTTATTGAGAAGTTCATTTCCTGCTCTTAAACGAATATCGAGCTTTTTCAAGTCAAGAATTACATTCGGTTCAAATGCTTTTTCTGCACGCTGAATAGACATAACCTTCTCTTTTACGAGCGAGGTTACTCTCATTTTGTAGAGATACACTCCTACAGATGAAATGAGAGTAGTTATAAAGAGAAGTGTCGCAATTAAACCAATAAAACTATTCCCTTTTGAAGAAAATCTCGTACTCTTTGTCACTGCTGTTTGTGTGAGCTTTCTTTTTGGAATAAATGTTGTTTTGAATTCATTACTCATATTTCTACTTTACATTATAGATGTTTTCAAAAAAAGATACAATTAAATATTTACTCTAATTTTTGGAATGCAAGCCCAAACGCAACTGCAAACTCTGGCCCTGCATTTCGAAGAACTTCTTCAAGAAAATCTGGATAAAGAGAATGTTTAAAAGGGTTAGCGTATTCAGTCGTTACATTATAACGAAATTCCATACTCTCACGAAGTTTTGGGAGGAGAGCCGCTCCTCCTGTAAGGATAATTTTATTCACAGGACGTTTATATTCTCGTTCAAAATCAAATAGTACTCTTTTTACTTCGGAAAAAATGTATTCCATTCCTGTTTCTATCACTTTTGCAACCTCACTATCTTTTTCTTCTGACAACCCAATTTCTCTCTTTTTCTGTTCTGCCTCTTCAAACTCTATTTGAAGAGATTTCTTAATCGAAGTTGTAAGATAAAGTCCTCCACGACTAATAGAGTAAAACTTACGTAATACACCATGTTCAACAATGGCAACACGCGTCCCAGAAGCACCGAAATCAATGAGCATTACAGGAGCAAGTTCACTTTTCAGAGAAGAACGAATCATAGAGAATGTTTCAATCTCGTAACTATGCTCATGGAACGGAAAACTCTTAATCATTCCTTCATATTCATCAAAAATTTCGTTTCGAACAGCGGCAACAAGAACTTTAATGTCACCTTTTTTTTCAGTATGCAAATAATCACCTTCAAACGTTTTCTCTTCTGGAATAATCCACCAATCAAGTGATATTTCGGTAAGTGGTATTGGAATATACTTTTTCACCTCTGTCTGAACCGCATTCGCGAGTTCATGTTCACTAATCCTTGGAAGATTGATTATAAAGATAAGGCTTGAAGAAGATGCAATTGAAAGGAATGCTATCTTTGAAGTAATATTTGCCTGTTTAATAAGATTTTTCACTGCTTCTGTGAGTTTCTCTTGGTCAAGATGTGCTATTTGCCCAGCTACACCATTTTCTTCATACGGACCAAGTGCAATCTCACCATATGTTTCGAGGACAACCCTTCCTCCTTCTTTCTTTAATTGAACAATTTTTATATAACTTGAACCAATATCTATTCCAACAAAACCATTCTCATCAGTAGATCGAAAAGTAGAAGAAATCGAATTGAGTAAATCCTTAAAATTCATACGAAGGAAGTATAGCATGAGATAAGAGAAAAGAAAAAATGTATTCTATTTCATTTTAAGTATAATAAAGTGCATGAATATTCTTCATTTCTTATTTCCATTTAACTTTAAAAAAGTGATTTATAAAAAAACTATTCTACTTCTTCACCCTGCCACACCAAATTATGAA